>CASEHG010000247.1 GCA_949287565.1 uncultured Brachyspira sp. | reverse complement strand
TTATATATTATTAATATAACAAAGTTGATTTGTATCTAATTTTATAAATTTTTTCTTCATAATTTACCTTAATAGCGGGCATGAAAGTGTCCGCTTATTTTTTTAGAGTTATTTTCTTTATTCATATCAATTTTTTATAATCTATAAAATATCTATAAAAAAAATAAGAGCATACTTCAAGTTAGAGCAAAAATATGTATTATTTGTATAATTATAATAAGTTTTTTACAACATATTTTAACATAGAGCGTACTTTTTAAATAAAAAATATTGACAAAACTCATATATCTACTAATATAAAACATATGGAGGTAACAAACTTATGAAAAAATTTATATTAAAAGATATAGCAAATATTAGAGTGGGAGCTTCTGTTTCAAGAGCTTCAGCAAAAAAATATGAAAAAGGATATGACATTAATCTCATTAACCTAAAAGCATTCGATAACAAATCAGTAAAGTATATTCAAAATCAAAAAAACATTGATACTATACAAATCAAACAAAAAAATATCGATCTAATACAAGCAAACGATATTATCATAAGATTAAGAGAACCATTCAATAGCATAATAGTAGAAGATAATATTGATAATTGTATAATAAGTTCATTAATGGCATGCATTAGAATAAAAGAAGAATTTTATGATATATGCCTACCACATTTTATTGCTATTTATCTAAATAACAATAAAGTTCAGAAATTTCTAAAAAGAGAATCAAGAGGAACAGGTATAATATCTATAGGTACTCTTGATATAGCAGAAATAGAAATAGAATTGCCTAGTATAGATAAACAAAAAGAAATCATCGAAATAAATTCATTATTTGAAAGGGATATTTTTATTCATGGAAAACTATTTGAATTAAAACAAGTATTCTATAAAGAAGCTATGAATAAAATATTAAAAAACTGTTAATCATTTAGTAAAACATATTTTTTAAAAGGAGAAATCAAAATGAAAACAACAAAAGAAGTAGTTGAAAATATAGTTTGGAAGGCATGCGACACTTTTAGAGGATCAATAGACTCATCTGTTTATAAAGATTATATATTGAGTATGCTGTTTGTTAAATATTTATCCGATTTCGTGAAAGAGAAAACTGAAGAATTAAGAGAAAAATATAAAGGCAATGAAGGACTTTTATCAAGAATGATTGAAAGACTAGATTACAAAATAAGCGAAACTGCTAACTTTGACTATCTATATTCTATAAGAGAAGAAAATAATATAGGTGAAAGAATCAATACAGCATTAAGAGAAATAGAAAAACAGAATCAGAGTAAATTTGAAGGCATTTTTAATAATATAGATTTTAATGATTCAAATAAATTCGGCAATACAAAAACAAGAAATTCTATATTAAAAAATCTGCTTGAAGACTTCAATGATCCTGCATTAGATTTAAGCCCTAGTGCATTAGAAAACAATGATGTTATGGGCGATGCTTATGAGTATTTAATAAAAAACTTTGCAAGTGATGCCGGTAAAAAAGGCGGTGAGTTCTTTACCCCTCCTGAAGTATCTATGCTTATAGCCAAAATAGTAACTTTGAATATAAAAGACGGTGTTAAAGTATATGACCCTACTTGCGGAAGCGGTTCTTTACTTGTAAAAGTGTATAAAGAATTAGAAGGCGAAAAATGCTCTGTATACGGACAGGAGAAAAACAGCCAAACATATTCTTTATGCCGAATGAACATGTATCTGCATGAAATAGGCGATAAAGGAATGATTGAATGGGGCGACACTATAAAAGAACCTAAATTCTTAAACAAAAACGGCAATTTAGAAAAGTTTGATATAGTAGTTGCAAATCCTCCTTTCAGCTTGGATAAATGGGGAGAGGAAATAGCAGTTAAAGACCCATACAATAGATTTGAGTACGGCATACCTCCAAAGAGCAAAGGCGATTATGCTTTTGTGCTTCATATGATAAACAGTATGTCTGAAAATGGCATCACTGCTGTTGTAATGCCTCATGGTGTATTATTCAGAGGAGCCAGCGAGGGAATAATACGCGAAAAAATAATAAATGAAAATTTGCTTGATGCTGTTATAGGGCTTCCAAACAATTTATTTTACGGCACTTCAATACCTGCATGCATTCTAATATTAAAAAAGAACAGAAAAGAAAAAGACATTCTATTTATAGATGCAAGCGTAGAATATGAGAAAGGAAAAAATCAAAACCGTTTACGCGATGAGGATATAGAAAAAATAGTCAAAGCCTACAAAGACAGGAAAGATATAGAAAAATACTCTAAATCAGCAAGCCTAGAAGAGATAAAAGAAAATGAATACAATCTCAATATACCTAGATATATAGACTCATTTGAAGATGAAGAGCATGTGGATTTGCAAAGCATAAACAAAGAAATAACAGCATTAGAAAAAGAACGCGAAAACTTAAGCGTAAAATTAGAAGATTTTTTGAAAGATATAAAACTTTAAAAAATATTAACAAAAAATAATAGGAAGTATAATATGTTTTTTTCTGAATATTTTAATATTGATAAATCATTATTAGAAGATTATGGGGCTATTAATATGTCTATAACAGAAGATTTGCAATTATTTATAGACCCTATGTTTATATTTAACAGTGATAAAGAAGAGTACAAAAAGTTACATACAAAAATAATAGAATATTTTCAATTTTTAAGCAGAAAAGCTGAAGAAGATTTAAATAATGGAGATATAGAAAGACTATTTGCATTTCATGAAATACCTCAAAATTATTTGGGTTTTTCAAAAGGTGGAAATAAAGGTCTGGCTCTTGGAAAAGATTATGCTCATTTTTTGTATGATAACATAAAAAAAATATTTGATAATGATATATCAAGTTCTTACCATATTGAAAAAATAATGTTATTAAAAGAAAATCAAGGTCAAGATAAAATAAGTGATATGGTAACAAATATAATAAAAGAATATTTATTAGAATTTACTCAAAAATTTGCAGAATTATATTTACAAGACAATCGAAAAAGAAAATTTAAAATTGATAAAGTTTATTTCAATTATGAAACGGAATCTTTTGTTGCAAAAGAATATACATTACCCTGTATATGGGAAACAAAAAAAATTAAAGGAAATGATGTAACTGTTCCTAACTATCTAATATTAACTCCTATTGATATATTAAGAAAAGGCGAACTATATATTAATTTAAGAGATTTTGCCAATAATTATGAATTAATTTGTAATAAAATAGATAATGAAGAATTAAGAAGTAGTATAAATAATTATTTATCTAACGCATTGAAAGACTACATCTCAAATAGGAAAAATAAGAAAAAAAGACCGTCCGATAAACAAATAGCAAAAGTAGAGCAAAAAGCTTTTAAAGAATTTTCCCAAAAACATA
>CASEHG010000246.1 GCA_949287565.1 uncultured Brachyspira sp. | reverse complement strand
TTTATAAATTAATGACCGCAATCACAGTCACTAACTTTTATATCGCAACCTTTTTATTATTTTATACTAATAAATTACTCAATATTAGAAGAATTAACTTTTTCTTCGGCCTCTCTCAATATCTCAAATATAGCACTATTATTATCTCTTGCTATATCTATAGGGTATTTTCCGCTGTTATTTCTAACCATAATATCAGCACCTGATAATACTAATTCGCTTACTATGTCAACACTTCCAGAATTAACAGCTTTATGTAAAGGAGTATCTCCATTTTGATCTTGTATATTAAGATTAGGCTTCTTTTCTAATAACATTCTCACAATAGGAAGTTTTGAATATTCAGAAGCTATATGCAAAGCTGTATCACCATATTTATCAACAGCATTAATATCTACTTTCTGAGTTAATAATATTCTAGCTATATTTTCAGCTCCGCTTTTAGCAGCTATCATTAAAGGAGTATAACTTGATATACCAGCATAGTTTATATCAGCACCTGCCTCTACTAATATCTGAAGTAAATCAACATTATCATTATTTATAGCATATTCAATTAAACTCTCTCCGTCTTTAGTTACAACTGAAAGATTAGCTTTATTAGCTATTAATAATTTTGTAAGTTCAACATCATTATTCATAACAGCAACAGTCAAAGGACTAAGCCCATTACTATCTTCTACATTGATGTTGGCTTTATTTTCTATTAAAAGATTTATCATATCATTTCTGCTTGATTCTATAGGGCTATTCATAGCATATAAAAGAGGTGTTTTTTCTTCATAACTTTTAGCATTAACATTGGCTTTATTTTCTATTAAAACTTTAGCAAGTTCAATATCTCCATTATTAGCAGCATACATTAAAGAAGTCCATCCATCATTATCTGCAGAATTAACATCAGCCCCATTTGTAAGAAGCACTTTTACAGTATCTATATATGAATTTCCAGCAGCTATTATTAATGCATTTTTTCCATTGATAAGTCTATTTAATGTATTTTTATTGATATTTGTAATTATTTTACCCATAACTTTGGCACTGTCTGCAGATTTCTGCTGAACTAATACTAAATCAACAGGAGATGAACTAGTATTATTGAATTTAGAGCCTGCTGCAGCCATTATTATATTTCCATACATATCACTTTCGCCTGCATCTTCTATTTTAGCACCTTTAGATACAAAATAATCTACTAATGCAGGATTAAGCGATAAAACTGCATTATAAAGTACAGTAGTTCCATCAGCATTTTTATAATTAATATCCGCTCCATTATCTATTAAATAGCGAACTATGCTTTCATCACTATTAGCAATTGCATAACTTAAAAGAGAAGGCTCTCTTTTTAAATCAAATGAATTTTTTAATAAAAGTTCTATCATAGTTTTATTAGTTTGAGCAACAGCATAATACATTGGATATTTTGCTATATCATTACCTGTATAAGAACCATATACATTGGCTTTTCCTTCTTTTATAAGAAGTTCAGCTATTTTTGTATTATTATTACTTATAGCTAGTATTAGAGGAGTAATTCCTGAATCATTAGCTATTTCTGCGTCTGCTTTATTTTCTATTAGAAATTCTACAGCTTTTATATTATTATTTTGTACTGCATAAAATAATGGGCTTTGATTATTATCACCTGTTTCATTAACATCAGCACCATTATTATTAACCATTTCTTTTACAATACTATCTCCGTACTTCTTCTTATATATTTCCTCACTGTATATTTCATAGTTTCTAACCATTTTCTCCATATCAGATTTGCTCTTTACAAATAAGAACAAACCTACAAGTATACCAGCACCTACAAGAAGTACAAATACAATAGCACAAGCTACTACAGCTACTTTAAATATATATTTCTTATTCTCTTCAGCTTCTTTAGCTTTATCTACTCTTTGAATAGTAGAATTTATATTATTATTTGAATCGTTTTGATTATTATTAATCAAATTATTATTTTCATTATTACTGTTATTATTATCCAAATTTTCCATAAACAAACTATTCCCCACAAGTTATTTTTCGAATATAATAACATATTTTAAATTAAATTAAAAGTATCTTATATAAAAATAAATATACTACCCTATTGTAATACAAAATTTCTAGTTTCTATATAAGGTGTTTCATCGGCAATATATGATTCTATAACAACAATATAATTTCCTCTAGGAAGTGATGATAATTCATCTTTTGATATAGTAAGTTTGAATACATCATTTTCTAAAACAGCATTATACTCCCTTTCGCCTCCATTAGGTAATTGAAGCAATATTTTTACTGTTGTATTAGGATCTGGCATTTCTAATGCATTATCAGGATAATTATATGAAGAAACATAAATATCTATATTCATATCGTTATTTCTATTTACTATAGCAGGCATATCGATATCTTCTATTCTGCTCATCTTTGTAGATAATTTTTCAATCCAATATTCAGCTGTGTAGCCATAATCTTTAAATGCACTCAATTCTATATAATTAGCCTTTGAATCTATTCTTGAAATAAAGAAAGGTCCATTTGATATATAAGCATGTCCGTATTTATCTATAAAATCAATAGCAGCCTGATATCTTTTAACAGCTTCTTCTTTTGTTATAAAATCTTCTATTCCAGCAGGTATATACTTGGAATCACGCATTTCTATCAATTTTTCTTTTATGTCAGATACGCATGTAGGATTTTTTACATCTATAGAGGTTAAAGACTGATCCTGTGAAATAGTATAAACATTTCCAGATTTAGAACCTTCAAGAACAATTTTCATTATAGCTTCATTTATCTCAAATGGAATAACGGTATTTCTATTAGGATTACCTATTTTTGGACCTACTGAGGCAATACCTATTTGTCTGTTCATATCCATAGGCCAATAATAATTTCCATAAACAGTAAAACTTCCGTCCTCATTTATAACACTTCCAACTGCTCCGTCCATAGCAGAAAGATATCTTCCAGCCATGGCTGAATCATAATATTTATCGTTTTCATTAGTTTTTGTTATTATATTAGCAATGAATACACTTCCATACATCAAATCAACTAAAGATGAATCTATTCCATGATGCCATTTAAAACTTCTAGGCTTGAAATCACATTTTACATAAGCAGTAAGATTATCTGATTTTGTATAAACCAATTCACCTTTATCATTAACTTTAACAGTTAAACCCTCTTCCCATTTTTGGGTATAAGGATTATACATAGTTGCATTTTGCGGAACTTTCACAGTACCGACAGGTATTCCATTATTTCCTGCTCTCACTCCTATTTCTAAACTATTAGTATCAGCTTCACCAAGTATAAATTCTGTTTTTGCTGTGGAAGGCGATTCAAATGAAGCTCCCGCATCAGAACAAGGCCCTATCATTATAGCAGAATAAGCATCGGAAAATCCTCCAACTCCCACAGGATCCCAAGGACTTATAAATAATGAACCCTGTGCAGAATGCTGAAGAACTCTTAATACTTTTTCACCATTTCTATTTGGTTTTATATCAGCACTTCTTATAGACCAATCATTAACCCCATCGCCTACTCCGTAAAGCATTCTTCTATTAAATCTTTCTTTATTTGCTACAAAAAACTGAGTTTGAGAGTTTAAATATATTCTAACTGCATCTTCAAGTCCTATTTCCTGCAAACGCATATTGCCATTCCAATATTCATCAGCAGTCAAGAACCAGCCATTTGAATTTTTATCGCTTATTCTTGAAGCCTCTTTATTATCATAGTTCCAAAACTCCGCAACATTACCACCAGGCATATAATTACCTTCTCTTACATACATCTGTCTTAATGTAACATCCCACCAAGCACGAGTAGCACCTGCTCCCCAAGCCTCTGTTATAATATTCCATTCATAATCTTTTGGATCTGAACCATATACAACCTGTGTAGATTTATTTCTGTCATATAATAATTTTTCAACTCTTATTCCTGTTTTTTCTATTAAATCGGATATAGCATTGCCTGCGGGAAGTCTTCCTGTAGGATCATCAACCCTTATAACAAATTTAATAGTTACTACTTCTCCGTTATATTTCCACCAGCCATTTTCTTTTACTAATTTTCCTTTATTCTCTGGTAAATTAGCAGCTTTCTCCATAGCTTTATTTATATCATTAAGAGCTTTTTCCTGATTGCCGTTTTCTGTCATACCCATTTTAGAAGGTATAAGATTATATCTATAAGTACCCGGCTGTCCCGGTGTAGCCTGTGTAAATGAAGGCTGTCCTGCTCCTCTTAAAATTTCATCAACAAGTTTTTTTCTATCAATTAGGAAATTCATAGCAAATCTTACTTCTTTTATAGCCAAAGGATTAAAATGTGTTTTTCCGTCTCTTGTTGTAACTGTATACGGAGCTTTATTTGGTACAGGGTTAAATAATAATGACCAAGAACCTGAAGGTACTGCATAAGTATCGAGCTTTTCTAAATCACTCTCGCCTAATGATAAATATGTATTTCCGTCTATTCCGCTTGCCATTAAATCAGCTCTGCCGTCTGCCACATCTTTAATAGCTATTGTCATATCTGTTCTCACTTCATATATTATTTTATCTATTAATGCACCGCCTCTATCTATTTCTTTCTGTTCAATTTCTTCCTGACTGTTGGAACATGACAATAATATTATAAATAGTATTAATATTGGAAATTTATATAAAATTTTATCATTTAATTTCATTATTTAGCCTCATTACTATATACAGATTAACATAATATATAATAATAGTATAAACAATAAAAGTCAATAAAATGAATATATAAAATTATTTATTAATATAGCTATT
>CASEHG010000245.1 GCA_949287565.1 uncultured Brachyspira sp. | reverse complement strand
ACAGCTATAAAAAATAAAGCTGGTGCCAGAAATATCCAAGGTGTAATATTTTTTTTTATTGTCATAATATATCCTAATAAAAATAATATCCTTTTAATTAAAAACTTATTTTTTTTAGTTATTTTTTATATGATTAGTTATTTACAGTTCTTATAATAAATATGAAAAAATAAGGTGTCTAATGAGAATATCATAAGACACCTTCAAAAAATAAGTTTATTTATTTGGCTATTGCTCTTCCAGTAGCACTGCTTATTTGATTTGCAGCATCATTTAATGTAGAAGCTATATCTTTATTATTATTTAAAACGTCTTCATAAGCGCTTACAACTGTATTTCTAACTTCAGCAAAATCATCAGAATTGTATATAACATTAGGTATTTGTTTTGTTACATCTGCTAATATCTTATTGAAATTATCTCCGAAATAGTCATCTGCTTTTAAGAATCTAGGATCATCATAAGCAGGTAAATAAGAAGGGAATAAACTAAATTTTTCATACATCATAAGCTGATTATCTACATTCATTAAACTTTCTTTTACAAATTCTAAAGCAGCAGCTTGTTTAATAGGATCAGTAGCAGTTATAGATAATCCAGCACCGCCAGATGAAGAAGCTCTAGCAGCATCTTGATTAAGAGCAGGTATAGGCATAATTCCCCATTTACCTTTCATTTCAGGCATTTGGTCTTTTATAGTACCGCCCCACCAGCCGCCTATTATATAAGAAGCAACTTCTCCGTTTTTATTAGCTACTATAGAACCGTCCCAGTTAACGACATTTTTAGCAACACCTTCATCTATGAGTCTTTTTATCATTTGAAGAGTTTCAATTGCTTTCTGAGATGCAACTGTTATTTCGCCTTTATCATTCAAATAATATGATTTATTAGCTATCAATAATGCTCTGTACAAATTTTCATCTTGAGTGAAAGGAAGACCAGTCATATATACATTAGGGAATTTTTCCTGAAGTTTTTTTCCAGCAGCAATATAATCATCGAAAGTTACTATAGTATTAGGATCAATTCCAGCTTCTTTAAATAAATCAACTCTATAGAACATAACAACAGGACCTGAATCCCAAGGTATAGATACTAATTTTCCTGTGCTGTCATAACTAGATGCTACTTTAGAAGGATCTACAACGCCATCAATAGTTATATAATCTTTCATATCCAAAAAATATTGAGGATAAGTTTCAGCATAAGTTTGTATATAATCGCTTTCTATTTGTATAACATCAGGAACGCCATTTCCAGAAGATAGTATTACTCCATATCTTTCATATACATTTTGAGCCAAACCAAATTCCTGAACATTTACTTTTATTTTTGGATATTTGGCATTAAATGCTTTTGTTGTTTCCATTAATGCTTTAGCAGCAACATTCCAAGCCCATACAGTGATTTCTGTTTCTGTATTTTCATCTATAGCTGGTAATTTTGCAGCTGTTGTTGATGTTTGTTTATTGTTATTACATGACATTATAGTAATAGAGATAATGATGAATAACATAAATAGCTTTTTTATCATAGGCCACCCCTTATTATATATATTTTTCAAAATTGTATACATTTTTTACATAAAACTCAAACAAATAAATTTCCATATTAATGCGGTAATTTATTTTTCTATATTTATTTTATTATAAAAAAATTAAGAAGTTTTTATTTTGCTATTGTTCTTCCTGTGGCACTGTTTATTTGACTTGCTGCATTATCTAAAGTCTGCTTTATATCAGCATTATTATTTAACACTTCTTCATAACTGCTCATAGATACATTTCTAATTTCAGCATAATCTTTTGTTGTATATATTACTTGAGGTATTTCTTTTGTAATATTTGCTAGAATACTGTTATAATCATCTCCGAAATAATCATCAGACTTCAAAAATCTAGGATCATCATAAGCAGGTAAATATGATGGGAATAAACCATATTTTTCATACATTATAATTTGATTATCAACATTCATTAATGTTTGTTTTATAAACTCTATAGCAGCAGCCTGTTTAATAGGATCAGTAGCAGTAATAGATAAATCTGAACCTCCTAAAGATGAAGCTCTTAAACCATTTGCAGTGAATGCAGGCATAGGCATAATTTTCCATTTACCTTTTATTTCAGGCATTTGATCTTTTATAGTGCCTCCCCACCATCCTCCTATAATATATGAAGCTATATCTCCATTTTTATTTGCCATTATAGAACTATCCCAATTTACTGTGTTCATTGCTATGCCTTCATCTATAAATCTTTTAAGCATAGATATACTTTCAACTGCTTTATCAGATGAAATAGTTATTTCTCCTTTAGAGTTTAAAAAATATACTTCATTCTGTACTAAAAGACATCTCCATAAATTATCATCTCTGCTGTATGGAAAACCTGTCATTTTTACATTAGGAAATTTTTCCTGCAATTGTTTTCCAGCTTTAATAAAATCATCATAAGTTACTATAGAGTTAGGATCTATTCCAGCTTCCTGAAACATATCAGCTCTATAAAACATAGCAACAGGACCTGAATCCCAAGGTATAGAAACTAATCTTCCTTCACTGTCATAACTTGTAGACATTTTTGACGGATCTACTTGTCCTTCTATATTAATATAATTTCTTAAATCCATAAATCTTTGAGGATATGTTTCTGTGAATGTTTGTACATAATCGCTTTCAATTTGCATTATATCAGGTATTTCTTTGCCTGAAGCTAATACAACACCATACTTTTCGTAAGCCTGTACACCTCCAAATTCCTGAACATTAACTTTTATTTTTGGATATTTCTGCATAAATATATCTGCCATTTCAGTTAATGCTCTAGCTGCTACATTCCAAGCCCATATTGTTATTTCTGTTTCTGTATTTTCATCTATGGTTGGTAATTCGCTAGGTACTGTTGATACCTCTTTATTATTATTGCATGATAACATAATAATTGATACAACAAAAAACAATATAAATAATTTTTTTATCATTACTATATACCTCTTTTAAAATATATTTTATATTATAAAATCTTTATATAATAATTCAAACAAATAAATTACCTTATTAATGCGGTAATTTATTTATATTATTTTTTATTGTATTAATAGAAATACATAATATGATATTGGGGCAGTAAGTATTACGCTATCAAATATATCAAATACTCCGCCATGACCTGGGAATAACTTACTTGAATCTTTAGTATCATACATTCTTTTTATTAAGCTTTCTCCCATATCACCTAGAAATCCTGTTAATGTGAATATTACAGTTAATAACATTAATTGAGGAAAAGAGAAGTTAGGTATATTTTTTCCTAGTAAACAAGTCAGATATCCATTTGAATATAAGAAGTAATATAATATTGAAAGAGGTATTGTGAATATAAACATTCCAACTAAACCTTCATAACTTTTATTAGGAGAAGCACTATTTGATAATTTATGCTTACCAAATTTCCTTCCTATAATGTATCCTCCAGTATCGCTAAACCAAGCACATAGCATAATAAATACTATATAATATTTTCCGCTAGGCATAAAACGCATAAGTGATATATGCCATACTCCCAAACCAACATATATGAAGCAGAAAACAGCAGTTAATATTGCTCTTCCTTTTTCTTCAAATGTTGATACATGAACTTTGAACATATTTATAATAAATAGTATAGCTATTAAAGCAAAAACCATTACTAGTGATAAGTCCATAGAAGGATGTTTAGTTTCTACTATTTTATAAAGATTGGAGAAATCGCCTTTAAATACATTTACATCGCATATAGTTATGATATATCCTAATACCATAGCTATCATAGTTGCTACAACTGTTCTTAAATTTTTTTGTCTATGTACTTTAGCCATATAAAAAATTTCTGATGCACTTAAAATAGATATAGCTAATATTGCCAAATGAAATAAATATATAACTTTATCATAAAACATTACTATAAGAAACAATGGTAATGTCACAGCTACAGATATAAGCCTTTTCTTCATAATTGTTATAGACCTCCATATCTTCTATTTCTGTTTGAGTATTCTTCTATAGCTTTTTTAAAATTTTCTTTAGAAAAATCCGGCCATAATATATCTGTAAAATATAGTTCACTATATGATGCTTGATACATTAAGAAATTACTTAATCTATATTCACCTGAAGTTCTTATTAAAAAATCAGGGTCTGGTATTCCTTTTGTATATAGATAATTTTGAATGAAGTTTTCGTCAATACTTTCTATATTTATTTTGTTATTTATGACATCATGATATATATTTTTTAAAGCATTTTTTAATTCATCTCTGAAACCATAATTCAAAGCTAAAATAACAGTAAGTATTGGATTTTTGCATTTTTCAAGAGTTTCTTTTTCTGTTTCTTCTATTGTTTCTATAGTATCTTTTGGAAATGCAGAAATATCGCCTATATGTTTAACTAAAATATTATTTGAGATAAGCCTTTTAATTTCTTTTTTGTAGAATTCTTTTAAAAGTTTAAATAATGCTTTTTTCTCTTCTTCAGGCCTTTTCCAATTTTCTGTTGAAAATGCATATAAAGTTAAATATTTTATATTAAGCTCACAGCAGGCTTCTACTATATTAATTACATTTTCGCTTCCAGCTCTATGTCCAAGACTTCTGCTCTTATTATGAGATTTAGCCCATCTTCCATTGCCATCCATGATTATAGCTACATGTTCAGGTATATTCGGCTCATCAGTAATCATATAGTATCTAATTCTTTTTCTTTTGCAGTGATCATTTCATCTATTTTTTTGATGTATGAATCTGTATCATTCTGTATTTTTTTCTCTTGAGATTTTGATTCATCTTCAGTGATAGTTTTATCTTTTAATTCTTTTTTGATTTTATCATTTTCATCTCTTCTTATATTTCTTACGGCGATTTTTGCTTCTTCACCTCTATGTCTAACACCTTTTTTTAATTCTTCTCTTCTTTCTTTAGTAAGTTCTGGTACTACTATTCTTATATTTCCGCCGTCATTGAAAGGATTAAAACCTAAATCAGCTTTTAATATAGCTTTTTCTATGTCGCTAACTAAACCTTTATCGAATGGCTGTATCATAATAGTTCTTGAATCTGGTGTGGAAACGTTGCCTACTTGTTTTAATGGCATACTGCTTCCATAAGCTTCTACTTTTACTCCGTCCAATATAGAAGCATTAGCTCTTCCTGTTCTTATACCTTTTAAATCATTTTGTAAACTTGAAACTGCCTTTTCCATTCTATCTTTATATGATT
>CASEHG010000244.1 GCA_949287565.1 uncultured Brachyspira sp. | reverse complement strand
AGGTATTCCTTTTTGTTTATTTGTGCTTATTTAAATTATAAGGAATACCTTCTTTTTTTAAACCAAAAATGTGCAATATCTATGGCTCTTAAACAATTAAAAATTAATTTAATACTATATTTTTATTTCATATTACTATATAATAGCTATAAAAAATATTTTATTGGAAATGAAAATGGATAATAATATTTCTAAAAACACTATGAAACTTTTATTAGAAATGCAGCAAAATGAGGTTACTGAGCATGCTGTTTATTTAAATCTTGTTAAGTTCGTAAAAAAAGAAGATGATAGAAAAGTATTGGAAAACATTGCAAAAGAAGAATATGCTCATTCAAAAATACTAGAAAAATACACAAATAAAAAATTAAAGCCTCAAAGATTAAAAGTATTAAAATATTTTATATTGAGTTTTATATTAGGATATACATTTGTAATAAAGATAATGGAAGGAGGGGAGAAGAACGCCGAGAATATATACTCAAAAATAGTGTCCGAAGTTCCTGATGCCAAAAAGATAGCTTTTGATGAAGATGAGCATGAAAACAAACTCATATCAATACTAGATGAAGACAGGCTTAAATATGCAGGTTCTATGGTTTTGGGATTGAGTGATGCTTTAGTTGAGATAAGCGGTACATTAGCAGGTTTAAGTTTTGCTTTACAAAATAATAAATTAGTTGCATTATCAGGAATCATAACAGGAATATCAGCTACATTATCTATGGCTTCTTCCGAATATTTATCTGCTAAAGCTGAAGGCGATAAAAATGCTTTTAAATCCTGTTCATACACAGGAATAATGTATTTAATAACTGTAACACTCTTAATATTGCCTTATCTTATTTTTCCAAGCAATCATTATTTGTATGCTTTAATTACTATGCTTTGTATAGTTGTATTTATAATATTTTTCTTCACTTATTATATATCCGTTGCTAAGAGTTTACCTTTCAAAAAAAGATTTATTGAGATGGCTGGAATTAGTTTAACAGTTGCAGGAATAAGTTTTTTAATAGGGCTTTTAGTTAAGCAGTTTTTAGGTATAGATATTTAATCAGCTTACTATACTTTCTAATTCATCTATAATATTTGATATTATTTCATTATATTCTTTGAACCATCCGCTATTGGTGAGAGTATCCCAAGTGCTGAATTTTAAATCTTTAGTATCTCCGGTACTATTATTTATAAGTTTAGTATTAGAAAAGTTAACGATAAATTTATCATATTCCAAATGAAAGTTTATATCAAAGCATAATGAATTATTATTTATTACATTATTAGATACAAAGAATAAATAAACAAGTCCATTATCATAGCTGCTGAATTTATTATTTCCCGCTTCACTTTTTACCCATTTAAGAATCTCTTTTCTTAAATCATTGCCTTTTAATTTGGTAGATACAAATATTTTCTGTTCGGCTACAGCTATTGTATAAATACTTAGGAAAAAAATTAATATTATCTTTTTCATTTAAAGTTTAAATCATAACTCTCTTATTGTAGATAAAATATTGTTAATTTGTTTGCATTGTTTCTTATAGTCATTTTTTATCAAAGCAACCATAACTTGATGGTAATAATTCTCTGTTTCCAATGTATATAAAAGATAATGAACTAATATATTCTCATAGTATGAATCAAATTCTGTTATATACATTTCTTTATTATTAGATTTTATTTTATTAGAAGATATAATATTTTCCCCATTTATGCTATGCAGAATATTTGTATTATATTCTTCTAGGCTGATATTATTTAAGTCTTCTTTAGATTTAGAGAACATTATAAAGCATACGCCATTTTTATTATTTATAGCTTCTAAATTAGAATTTTCATTTAATTCATTTTTTACTTTAGATAATTTCCATTCATTATTAAATATCAAAGCAAATTTTCCATCATAGCTTTTAATAAAAAATTCGCCTTTACTGTTTCTTTTTTTTAATACTATTAAAGCTGCTGATACTGTGATTATTGTACTGCTTAAAATGATTAGAGGAAGTTTCTTGCCCATAGTAATCACCCCTATATTTTATTCCTAATAATAGGCTATAATATTTTAGTTAAAAAATCAAGGAATTGTATGAAATTATTTACTTTTATTTGTTAAAAAATATTATAATTAACGCACGGTATAAAGACTATAATATTTAATTTTCACTTTAATCATAAATCAAATAGCAATTATAATAGAATTAATCGTGCATTGTATAAACATAAATTTAAATAAAACTTGGGCGGGTGCTATAATCACAGAAAAAGTTTTAAAAGAAAAATGGTATAAAAATAACTTAAAAAATTGAAAAAGCATAAAGGGTGGGGTAGTGAGAATAAAGTTTTAAAACTTAATTACATTTGCCCACCCTTTATACTTATAGTTTTATTATTAATATTAACTTTAATTTTTCTTAATAATCTGATTAGAATTTATTAGCTGCCCACCCAGGTATTTTTTATATTTAAAGCGAATATACCCGCACGTAGAATAAAGTTTGGAATATATATTTATTTAGAATTACAAATTAAACTATGAATAATAGTTTTACTAACCGTGCGTTAAGAATATAATTTTTAATTAAAATTATTCTTCAGACCACATTCTCTCTACTTTTGATATTCCTATTATGTCGAAGCATAACCCAAGTATTTTTTTAACCGCTTTAATAAGAGTTAGTCTTTCCTGCCTTATCTCTGCATTTTCTTCTAGTACAATATTATCATAATAGAATCTATGCAATGCACTGGCTATCTCATAAGTATAATTAATTAGAGTATAAACTTCTAAAGATTTGGCAGCCTCATATATTTCATCAGGGAATCTCAATATCATCTTAGCAAGTTTTAAAGAACTTTCATTTGAGATTTTTGAAATATCAAAAGCCTTATTATCATCATAAGACATATTTTTTTCTTCTAGCTTGAAGAATATATTACAAATTCTAGCATAAGCATATTGAACATAATAAACAGGATTATCATTGTCTTTCTTTTTAGCAAGCTCTAAATCAAAATCTAATGAACTGGAATATGAACGCATAAGAAGGAAATATCTTGTAGGATCAACTCCTATCTCATCAATAACATCTTCAAGACTAATCATATCTCCTGTTCTTTTGCTCATTCTTACAAGTTCATTTCCCCTATAAAGACGAACTAACTGACCAAGTATAACTTTCAAAGAAGCTGTATCTTTACTGACAGCCCTAACAGCAGCAGTGATTCTAGGTACATAACCATGATGATCAGCACCTAATATATCTATTAAATAATGATATCCTCTGTCGATTTTATTTTTATGATATGTTATGTCTGGAGCGAAGTAGGTATATGTACCATTGCTTTTTTTAACAACTCTGTCTTTGTCATCTCCGTATTTAGTGCTTTTAAACCAAACAGCATTATCCTCTTCAAATAAAAGTCCTTCCTTATCAAGAAAGTCCATAGTCTTTTCTAACTCTCCGCCCTCACGTATCTTTAATTCGGAAGCATAATTGTCCATATGAGTGCCAAATCTTTCTAATAGTTTTTTCTGACTCTCTAGTATAATATCTTTAGGTACTCCGTCTTGTTTGGCAACATCTTTTATATATTCGCCATGATAACCATCTTCAGGAATCTCTCTGCCTTCTTTAACAGCCTTAACGCTTTCGTTTAATTTAGTTATCTGTTCTCCTGCATCATTAACATAGAACTCCTGATAAACTTCATGCCCTGCATATTTAAGTATGTTAGATAATGCACTTCCAATGGCAGCCCATCTTCCATGCCCTATATGAAGTGGTCCTGTAGGATTCGCACTAACATATTCTACTAATATTTTCTTTTTATCTTCAACTGTGTTTTTACCATAATCATCATTGTTGATAAGATCATTTATACATTCATTTATATAATTGTATGATAATGTTAAATTGATGAATCCAGGTTTTGCAACTTCTATCTTGTCAAAATATTTTTTATCTATTTTCTCTGTTATAGAGTTTGCTATTTCAAGAGGGTTTTTCTTTAAAACTTTGGCAAGCCTCATAGCAACAGGACAAGCATAATCGCCAAACTTATCATCTACTGCATATCCTATTTCTATATAAGATTCTATATCTTTTACATCAGTATCTTTTAAATATTCTTTTAAAGCTTTTTTTAGGATATTTGAGATAATTTTTTTAAGCATATGCTCTCCGTAAAAATTAAAAATATTTTTTAGATATAAAGTATATCAAAGATTATAACTTCTGCAAGTACAATTTCAAAGGTATTTACAAATTATTTTGATCACCATTATTAACGGCATAAACATTATGTTTTAAAGCATTGTTTTTAAAATAATTCTATATAATAAAGATTATAACTTATAAATAATATAAAGCTATATACTTGTACAATAATAAGTAATCAGCCGCATGTATAGTTGACTATCCATAATGATTTGCAATACTGTGCGGAAAGCCTACGCGAAGCGTACCCAATGGGTATAGGCGAATAGTTGACAAAGTTAAAAATTTTTAGTATATACCTAAACAACTATACTTTGTCAAAAAATAAAGTTATATTTTGTTTTTAATATCTGGGGCTTTGCTGCGAAGCACACAGTCGTGCCATACCCCAGTTCTTTT
>CASEHG010000243.1 GCA_949287565.1 uncultured Brachyspira sp. | reverse complement strand
TAATTTATTAAATTTAAGCTAAACTATAGCCTTTCGCGAAGCGTATCCGAGCCTGTCGAGGATATAGCTTCTTTGTGGCAACAAAAGAAGTGGGGGCTATGGCAAAGCCCCAGATATAAAAACAAAAATATAACTTTATTTTTTGACAACCTATATTTGTTTAGGTATATAATACAATATAAAAATATACATATTAATAATAGATTAATGGAAACAGCCATTTTATATATAAAAAAGGGGATTTATTTTATCAATAAAACCCCTTTATTTATAGTAATTATTTTTTATTATTTTACTAAACTAGAGAAATCGAGCATATTCTTGAAAATTTTATCAACTGAAGAAAGTAAAGCTATACGGTTATTTTTTATTTTTTCATCATCTACATTTACCATAATATCTTTGAAGAATTTATCCAATGGTTCATAAAGACTAGCTAATAGAGCGAATGTTTTTTCATATTCTCTATTTTCCATAAGTTTATTAACTTCATTTAATTTTTCTTTATATGTATTGTATAGAGATTTTTCAGCTTCTTCTTTTAATAATGATTCATCTAAATTAACATCTTTAGCTGATTTAATCATATTCTTAATTCTTTTAAATACCAATAAAAGATTAGAGAATAACTCTTCATTTTTCTTTCTGAATGCATCAATAGCTTCTATTTTTAAGTAAGCATCATACATATCATCTATACCAGTAGAAAGAACGCCGGCAACAGAGTCTTTAGCAAAATCAATATCATTTTCAAAACGAGATTTAAAGAACTCGAATATATCTTTTACTAAATCTTCGCTCTTATTATTTTTAGCATCTTTAGGCATAGAGTTGATAGCATCTTCTATTAACTTTTTAAGATTAACATGCTTTTTAGATTTTGTAAGTATATTAATAATACCTAAAGCCTGTCTTCTTAAAGCATTAGGGTCTTGAGAACCTGTTGGTATATCTCCTACATAGAAACCTGCTGCTATATTATCCATTTTATCAAGTATAGCTATAGCCTTACCTGTATCATTAGAAGGTATTTCATCAGCAGCAAATAAAGGTCTGTATTGTTCATTAATAGCTAAAGCAACATCATCATTAAGATTCATAGATTTGGCGAAATATCCTCCCATTATACCTTGAAGTTCTGGGAAATTATAAACCATATTACTTACTAAATCTGATTTCATGTATTTAATAGCTTTAAGTATATTTTCTTTATCTTTTTCATAGCCTAAAAGTTTTATTAAAAGTTCTGAGTTTTTCTCAAGTCTTTTTACTTTATCAGCAACGCTTCCAAGCTCTTTTCTAAACATTAGCATTTCGAGTCTTTCATTCATCTCGTCCATGCCTTTTCTTATGTCTTCCTGATACAAGAATCTTCCGTCTGAAAGTCTTGCAGTTAAAACTCTTATATTTCCTGCTATTATTTGAGGAGTTTTAGGCTGATTTGCTGTTATTACAAATAAATTAGTTAAAGTACCGTCTTTTTTGCATAATGGGAAATACTTTTGATGTTCAATCATTTCACTAGTTAAAACTTCTTTAGGAACTTCCAAGAATTTAGAATCGAATTCAGCAGTGAGTAAGTAAGGCTCTTCTACTAAATCTACAACTATTTCAGATACTTTTTTCTTTGAAACAGCTTCATATCCATTTTCTTTTTCAATATTTTCTAATTGATTTATAATATTTTCTAATCTTTTTTCTCTTGAAACTACAACATGTTTTTCTAATAATATTTTTTCATAGTCCTTAGGATTATTGATTTCTTTAAATTCAGGTGAAAGAAGTCTGTGTCCTGTTACTTTATTATTAGTTTCTATTCCTGCAACTGAAGTTTTAATAATTTCATTTCCGAATAATGCAAGTACATTTCTTATAGGGCGTACAAAAGCAAAATCTTTGTTTCCCCATCTCATTTTCTTTTTGAAATCTATGCTTGAAACTATACTTTCCAATTTTTCTTCAAATAGTTTTTTAGTTTCTATACCTTTTTTTTCTTTTTTTACGAATATATATTTTTTTCCATTTACTTCTTTTATATATGGCTTATCAAATGATTCATTTTCATCTATATTTTTTACTGAATTAGCATCTATATTATGAGATTTCAAAAAACCTTCTCCGGCTTTTGTAGGAGCTCCGTCTTTAAAAGCACTTTCAAATAAAGGGCCTCTAAACTCTATAACTTCATCTTTTGATTTTTCTTCTATATTTTCTGCTAAAATTGCCAATCTTCTTGGGGTAGTGTATGAATTAACAGAACTAAAATTAATACCATTGTTTTTTAATGTATTTTCTATTATTTTTTTAAAACTCACACTGGCAGGATATGCAAAATCTGCAGGTATTTCTTCTACTAATATTTCAATAAGCAAATCTTTCACTTTAATATTCCTTAAAATAATAATTATTAATGTCCTATATTGTACATTTATAGTATAAAAAAAACAATATTTTTTGCATATTAATTTTCAATTTTGTTAACTAATTGTTTATTTGTAAGGTTATATTAATAAAGAATTAGAATATTTAAAGAAAATAATGATTATTTTACGATAATATTATAATAAGATATTGATTTTATATCATTAATTTACTATATTTATAAATTGGAAGACTTTAATATGCAAACAGTAACAACTAAACAAAATATATTAATAATAGACGATGAAGAAGACATACTGACTACCTGTCAGAATATTTTAGAAGATGAAGGCTATGGAGTAGATATAGCTAAAAATTATAAAGAAGCAGAAGATATACTTAATAATAAAAATGTCAATTTAGTATTTTTAGATGTATGGCTGCCTGATGTAGACGGGCTTGACATACTTGCCAATATAAAAGAGAAATACCCTAATACCATTGTAATAATGATGAGCGGGCATGCTGGTGTTGAAACAGCAGTAAGAGCTACTAAGATGGGAGCTTATGACTTTTTAGAAAAGCCGATAAGTATATCAAAACTTCTTTCAAGCTGCGAAGAGGTATTCAAAGAAACTACAGATAAAACAGAATCTATAAATAATGAAGAAACTGAATCTCATCATCATAATAATGTAGGATATAAGGTTAAACAGAGAACTATAGCTAAAAGTATTGTTGTAAGCGGTTTTGCCCTAATGGAAGGAAGAAAAACAGCTTTAACATTAGTTCCTGCAGAAGTTAATACAGGTATAGTTTTCATAGATATTAATACAAATACTCATATAAAATTATCACATAATAATATACTTTCTAAAGATAAATCAGGAGCCGTTAATTCTACAGCATTAATATCTGGAAACAGATATATAAAGACTACAGAGCATTTTTTAGCAGCACTTCATATGATGGGCATTACTAATTTAATAGTAAAATGTGATGGTGAAGTACCTAATGTAGACGGTTCAGCTTTAGTATTCTGTGATGCTTTGAAAGAGGCTGGCTTTGTAGAACAGGATGACTATATAGAGCCTATAGTTATAGATCAGACTTTAACTTATGGTACTGTTAATGATAATGAAACTTATATAATACTTTCACCTTATGACGGGCTTGAAGTTAGTCTTCGTATAGATTTTGCAGGCAGTATAGGAGTACAGGAATATACATATAAATTTGAGAATTTTGATCAGTTTAATGAAGAAGTTGGAAGAGCTAGATCATTTAATACTATAGATAATATTGATTATGCACAAAAAATGGGAATGGCTGGAAGCGGTATGATAGGAAGTCATATACTACTTTACGACGGAAAAGTAATAAATACTAAACTTCATTTTGATAATGAGTTTGTAAGACATAAAATTTTGGATATTATTGGAGATTTATATATATTAGGCAGACCTATAAGGGGCAAAGTTGTCGCTAATAAGTCTTCGCATTCTTTCAATCATTCCGTTGTACATGATCTTGCAAATAGATATTTATGAATTTGATTTAATGATTAAAAATGATATAATTAATAACTAATTTAAGAGTATGAGAATATGTCAGAAAGCAGGTTAAGAACTAATACGGAAGAACAGAACAACATATCATTATATTTTGCCGATGCTAAAAAAGAAAAGCTTTTAACTAGAGAAGAAGAAATAGAACTCACTAAGAGATTAAAAGAAGGAGATGCAGAAGCTAGATCTAAACTAATTAGAAGCAATTTGAGGTTTGTTATTACAATAGCAAAACAATATAAAAACAGCGGACTTTTATTAGAAGATTTAATAAGTGAGGGAAATTTAGGGCTTATAATAGCCGCTGATAGATTTGATCCGGATAAGGGATATCACTTTATATCCTATGCTGTATATTGGATAAGGCAGAGTATTTTAAGAGCCATAAATGAGAAATCAAGACTCATAAGACTTCCTCTAAATAAAGCTATGGATTTAGTAGATTTAGAGAGGGCTGTGCATCAATACTATTATAAAAGCGGTTATACCCCGGATGTTAATGAACTTGCCGCAATATTAAATAAAGACCCTAATGATATACTTCATATCATGTCTATGAGTACAGAGCATGTTTCTCTTGAGGGCGAATATAATTATGATGGTATGAAAGACAGACTCATTGATACTATCGAGGATAAAACTTCAAAAAATGTTGAAGAAACTGCTATAAATAAAGAGCTTATGGAAGAATTAAAAACTGCTATTGAGAGTTTATCAGATATAGAAAAACAAATTATCAATGCAAGATACGGAATAGATCAGGAGAGAAAGACTCTTAAAGAGGTAGGGGAGATGTTCTCTTTTACTAAAGAGCGTATAAGACAGATAGAGAAAAAGGCATTAAGAAAAATGCATTCTCAGAAATACAGTTCATTAAAAGATTTCTTAAAATAACTATATCCTTTATTATTGGATCTATATGGAAAATATTGAATTATTAAAAATTATTAATCTTTTTTTCAAAGAAAAAAATAATATTCTTTCTAATTCAAAAATAGAAAGAAAAAAATTAATACCTAACCTTAATTTAATAGAAAGTTGCGTTGGTAGTTATAATGAAGTATACAATACTAAATTATTAGCTGAGATGCTTAAAATCAATTTTATTATTGATGATGGTATAGAAATTAATTTTGCAAAAGACTTTTCTAATTATATTATTAAAGATCAATTAAAACATAATGATATTAATACCAGTAATGATATAAATATTGAT
>CASEHG010000242.1 GCA_949287565.1 uncultured Brachyspira sp. | reverse complement strand
GAATTATTATATTTTTCTACATCAAGATTTATTTCATTTAATATTTTTCTTATAAGAGGTCTTGATATTACTTTACTTGAGTGAAAAGGGATAACTGTACATCTTCCGTCTTCATGTTTATAAAATGCATGACTTCCTTTCTGTCTTTGTTGAACAAGTTCTAATAAAAGCAGTAATTTTTCTATGGTTTTTGCATCTTTTAAAATTAGCTTACTCATACTAGCTCTATTTCTTCAACTTTTATAAACTCTGGAATGGCATTCTTTTCTTCGCTGTCCATCTCTTCAAGGCATAAATCCAGAACCTCTTTTAATTTTATATGAAGCTCTTCCAAAGTATCAGCCTGAGTATGTGCTCCTACTATTGATGGAATATATCCCACATAAACATTGGTTTCTTTATCGTATTCTATATATGCAAAAAATTTTTTATTCATTAATAAACCTCAAAACATTTTATGTTTTAATTATAAATAAATTAAGCCCCTTTTGCAAATTTCCTGAAAGCCTGAACTGTCTGCCTAAATATAATATTTACTTATAATAATTAGATATGTAATTTTTAGTAGCTATAGTTATAAATTCGCTTCTATTTGAAGATAAATTATCTATCATTTTTATCAAACTCTCATCTAATGTAACATCTATTCTCTTTTTCTTCTCTCTTGAAACTTTCACTTCTATTAACATTCTGGTTATAGGTTCATCTTCTGTTTCTTTTATGATCTTTTCTATACTAGACGCTTTGGGAATTTTCTCTCCGTCTTCTATCATACCATCAATATGCATTTGAAGTGCTATTTTAGAATTATTTATTGTTTCTTCTAAAGTTTTACCTGCACTTACGCATCCGTCAAAATCATAAAATGTAGAATTATAACCAGACTTTACTTTATATATATTTGCTACAAATGTTTCTATATTTTTTTTCATAATAAAATATCTTATAAAACAAACTACTTTTTTAAAATTTTTATTTTGGCTTGTTTTTCTATGCTTTTTATAACAGCTATAGATAAATCAACATTACTATGATAAGGTACTGTAACTCTTCCCTTTTTAGTATTATGTTTAAATTGTTTATGGCTTCCTTTTTGAGCTATTTCAAACCAACCATCTTTTTTTAGAAGTGTAATTATCTCTAAAGCTTTCATAGATATTAATTTCCTTAAAATGAATTTGTGAAGTTATATAATATTCCATAGCTTTCTACCTAATCATTTTTTACACTTCTTTATACACATAAGTATACACATTAAATATTATTTGTCAACTTGTAATCAAGCCCCTTTTGCAAATTTTCTAAAAGCCTGAACAGTCTGCACAGAGCCGTACCAAAATAAAATCTTACCTAAAAAATAAACTAAAACGCCAAATATTTTTAAAAATAAATTCAGTTTAGATGCGGCATATTTTATAATAAGGCTGTAATCAGTAGGTATAAAATATTTTATTAACTCTGGAAATAGATTTCTATAATAGATGCGTATTATATTAGAATCAGTCAAATCAGGAATATAAAAAACAGTAAAACATAAAGCAGTTATAAATATAGTCATAAATAAAGCCTTAATCCAATTCTGCCCATTATCGCTGTATAAAGAACTTAAATATATTGAGGCTATATCTCCAACAATTTTATATAATTCTTTTATTTTTTTACTAAACGAATATTCTTTATTTTGTATAATGTCTTTTGCTGATTTCATTAAATCATCTTTATGACATTCAATTTCTTTAGCCTTATATTGTAAAGCGTCAATAGCATTATTTGCGGCATAGGCTTGCTGTTTAAGAAACAAAGCACTTTCACGGTTAGCGAATTTATGCACTTTGAAATTAACAGGATTGATTAAGCCTCCATTAATAACAGAGCCTTTGAAATCTGATTCTTTTACTTCTATATTTTGTAAATCAACTTTTCCTGTTATTCTTGTATTATAAAAATTCATTTTATTTATTTCATTATTGTTTTTATTTATATCTTTTAATATTTCTTTT
>CASEHG010000241.1 GCA_949287565.1 uncultured Brachyspira sp. | reverse complement strand
TATTCTAGGAAGCAAACCAAGATGGAAACTGTCAAAAGAAGCACCATATCTTCCTTTTTCTCCTTTTAATCCGAAAGCAAATACATCTTTTTGATAACCTATATCAAGGTCTATTCCTAAAGCTATATTACTTATTCCGAAATAATATCCAGGTATAACAATGAATACCAAATTCAAAACCAGCATCGGCTTTAGTGTATTTAGCTGCATCTGTTCCGGTATATGTTCCTAAACTTACTCCGAAAGGAAATAGAACATTTACCTCAAATCCTGTTTTAGCCATCAAGTTTCCGCTTAATGCAATTATTAATAAGCATGCAATTGTTATTATTTTTTTCATTTTTATAGTCCTTTATATTTTATTGCCTTATATATTCGACAATATCTATAATATACTTATAATAAAAAACTACTATAAAAAAAGAGGAATACATATTATTGAATATGTATTCCCCAAATATTATTTTTTATTAATTAAATTTTGATTAGAATCTTAAACCAACTTCGGCACCCAAATCAAAAGATGAAAGCTTAGCATGGAAAGTAGGATTTTTAGTTTCAATTAAAGGTATATCATAGGAGAAATAAGCTCCTAAAACTATATTATAAGGCAATAAGAAATCAACAACAGCCTTTACATAAGGTATATAAGGATTTTTAAAATTTTCTCCTATTTTTTTGAAATCATATCCTTGAGAAGTATATCCTCCATCACTTTCTCTAAAATAGCTGCTTCCTGCCAAAGGTATTTTTATACCGGCACCTACACCTATAGATACAAACCAAACATCTATTCTAGGTAATATACCTATCATTAAGCTGTCAAAAGTTACCCCGCCTTTAGACTTTTCATCAATAACAGCCTTAAAAGCAAATGTATCTCTGTTATATCCCAAATCTAAACCTAAACCGAATGATAAATATTCAAATCCAAAGTAATAAGAAGGCTGAACATGTATTCCAAATTCAAAACCTGCATCAGATTTTATATGCTGAGCATCATTTCCGCTGTAAATTCCAAAACTAGCACCTACAGGAATTATTAATCCTAAACTGAATCCTGTTTTAGCCATTAATCCGCTGCTTAAGCTCATGACTAATATACTTGTCATTATAATTAATTTTTTCATTTTATTTACTCCTAAAATAATTTATCTATATATAAAATTATAGGCATAAAAAAATAAACCATATATAGTTTGTTTTTTTATTCTATATGCTATAATGTAATTTGAATTATTTAATATATTATAATTGTAAGAATAGACTAACTTTTTTCAAGTGTTTTTTGTATATTTTTAATTTTCGACCGAATGGTTAAAATGTACAAAAGTTATAAAACACCATTGCAATAAATAAAAAATAGTTATATGTTTCTTTAACTAGTCATTTAAATTTTTGTTTAAAATCTAATAGTTAGATAAAAAAATCTAATAAGGACTTAAAGAAATATGCAAGAAAAAATCAATGAATTAAGAAAAAGAAAAGAAAAGATAGAAGAAGGCGGCGGTAAAGAAAAAAACGAAGAACGCCATAAAAAAGGTAAATTAACAGCAAGAGAACGTATATTACAGCTTTTAGATGAAGGTACTTTCTGCGAGATTGATGCTTTTATAGAACATAGATGCAGTGATTTCGGTATGGAAAAGAATAAAGTTCCAGGCGAAGGTGTAGTTACAGGATACGGTAAAATAAACGGCAGACAAGTATGTATATATGCTCAGGACTTTACTGTTATAGGCGGTTCTTTAGGACAAATGCATGCTGCTAAGATTTGTAAGGTACAGGATATGGCTATCAAATTAGGCTGTCCTTGTATAGGTATCAATGATTCAGGCGGAGCTAGAATACAAGAGGGTATTGATTCATTAAGAGGCTATGGTGATATATTCTATAGAAATGTTCAGGCTTCCGGAGTTATACCTCAAATATGTGTTATAATGGGACCTTGTGCAGGCGGTGCAGTTTATTCTCCTGCATTGATGGACTTTATATTCATGACTGATAAAAGTTCAAACATGTTTATAACAGGTCCTCAGGTAGTAAAAGCTGTAACAGGCGAACAGGTTTCTGCTGAAGAGCTTGGAGGAGCTTTTGTTCATAGTAAAACTTCAGGTGTTGCTTCTTTGATGTTCCCTGATGAAATTTCTACATTAGAGGGCGTTAAAAAATTATTATCTTATATACCTCAAAATAATTTAGAAGATGTGCCTTTAGAAAATACAGATGATGATCCGAACAGAGCAGATGAAGAATTATCAAATGTTCTTCCAGATGCTCCAAATAAACCTTATGATATAAAAGAAGTAATAAAAAGAGTTGTAGATAATGGAGAGTTTTTTGAACTTCAGCCTTTATTTGCTAAAAATATAGTTATATGTTTTGCCCGTCTTGACGGAAAATCAGTTGGTATAATAGCCAATCAGCCTAATGAAATGGCTGGAGTATTGGATATTAATGCTGCAGATAAGGCTGCAAGATTCATTCGTTTCTGCGACAGCTTTAATATTCCATTGATTACATTAGTTGATACAGCAGGATATTTACCTGGTGTAGGTCAGGAGCATAATGGAGTTATAAGACATGGTGCTAAACTTTTATATGCTTATTCAGAGGCTACTGCACCAAAAATCACTCTTATAATAAGAAAGTCTTACGGCGGAGCTTATATAGCTATGTGTTCTAAGCATTTAGGTGCTGATATGGTTTATGCTTGGCCTTCTGCTGAGATCGCTGTTATGGGACCGGATGGCGCTGCTAATATCATATTCAAAAAAGATATAGATAATGCTCAGGATCCTAAAAAAGTAAGAGCTGAAAAAATAGAAGAATATAAAAAAGAATTTGCTAATCCTTACAGAGCTGCTGTTAGAGGTTATGTAGATGATGTAATAGAGCCTGAATATACTAGAAGCTATTTGATTAATGCATTGCATCTTTTAGCAAGCAAGAGAGAAACTAGACTTCCTAGAAAACATGGCAATATACCTCTATAAAATTTGATTTTAATTAAAAGGAGAATTGAATGGAACATAATGCAGCTATTACCATATTTGGTATAATGTCTGTTTTTATAGTTGCTTTAGTTTTTTATATATTGTCTTTAGTTTTGGGAATGATTTTCAAAACTAGAAATATAAAGAAAGAAGAAGAAATTATAAAAGTAGTAGAGGAAAGTAAAACTAAAGAAGAGGATTTAATAGATGATACTGAACTTGTGGCAGTGATTACAGCTGCAATATCAGCTTATACAGGTATGTCTAATAATAGATTTATTATTACATCTATTAAAGAATCTAAAACTCCTATATGGGGAATGGTAGACAGAGTAAATAAATTAAAATAATAATTAGGTTATAAAACTCTATTAATTTTATTTATTAGAGTTTTAAAGAAAGATTTTTTATATATAAATATTTTTTTGGAGAATAATATTATGACTAAGCAATATAAAATAACTGTTAATGGAAAAGTATACGATGTATCAGTAGAGGAAATCAAATCTGAAAAAAGTAAGCCGGTAGCTACTGTAGTAAATACAGCAACTCCTGCAGCAGCTCCTAAACCAGCAGTAGCTACAACTGCAGCAG
>CASEHG010000240.1 GCA_949287565.1 uncultured Brachyspira sp. | reverse complement strand
ACGCACGTTTAACAAAATTTTATATATAGTGAAATTTAAAATTTATAATTAATGTATAGTTATGGCTCTGCTTTGCGTGCGTAATATTGTTATTTAAATAACAATAAAAAATTGATAAACTTAAAAATATCTATTTACAAATTAAAAATAATTATTATAATATTATTAACCTAAGTGAGTAACTATTAAGGTTTATCATAAAGGTATTTAAAATTATATTAATCTGATTTATTAGCTTATGGAAAATAATAGAATTGCTGTTGTAGGAATAATAGTAGAAAAAACAGAAAATGTTTCAAAAGTTAATGAAATTCTGCATGATTACAGCGATTTTATTATAGGAAGGATGGGAATTCCTTATAGAGAAGAGAATATAAATATAATCAGCATAGTCTTAAATGCTCCTAATGATAAAATTAATAGTTTAACAGGTAAACTTGGTATGCTTGAAGGTGTTTCTGCCAAAGCACTTTATGCAGCTAAAAAGTAATAATTAGTTTAAATATTATCAGTTTAATTATTAGGAGTTTATATTATGTCTTCTACTACTTTGTTTAAGTACGATTCAAAATCAAGAAATGCAAATGAATTTATTAATGATGAAGAAATTTTAAAAACCATATCTCAAGTGGAAAGCGGTAATTACAATATAAGAGAGATATTGGATAAGGCTAAAGAAATGAAAGGGCTTGAACCTAATGAGGCATTAGCTTTACTTCTTTGCAATGATAAAGATGCTGAAAATGAAATGTTTGAAATAGCTAAGAAAA
Organism: uncultured Brachyspira sp.; assembly: GCA_949287565.1. Lineage (GTDB taxonomy): Bacteria > Spirochaetota > Brachyspiria > Brachyspirales > Brachyspiraceae > Brachyspira. Next base: position 3,235 of record CASEHG010000240.1, on the reverse strand, counting down.
TAAAATTAGAAATATACGGAAAAAGAATAGTTTTATTTGCTCCTCTTTATTTATCAAACTATTGTATTAATGGATGTGTTTACTGTCCTTATCATGCTAAAAATAAACATATAGCAAGAAAGCAATTAACTCAAGATGAGATTAGAGCTGAAGTTATAGCATTGCAGGATATGGGACATAAAAGACTTGCATTAGAAACAGGAGAAGATCCTGATTATGCTAGTATGGAATATTTACTTGAATCAATAAAAACAATATACAGTATTAAGCATAAAAACGGAGCAATTAGAAGGGTTAATGTTAATATTGCAGCAACTACAGTAGAAAATTATAAGAAGTTAAAAGATGCAGGTATTGGTACTTATGTATTATTTCAAGAAACTTATCATAAACCTACTTATGAAAAAGTTCATCCAAGCGGCCCAAAAAGTAATTATGAATATCATACAGAGGCAATGGATAGAGCTATGGAAGGCGGAATTGATGATGTAGGTATAGGAGTATTGTTCGGGCTTTATAATTATAAATATGATTTTACTGCTATGCTTTATCATGCTAAACATTTGGAAGATACTTTTGGATGCGGCCCTCATACTATAAGCGTACCAAGAATAAGACCTGCTGATGATGTTGATGTTAAAAGTTTTCCAAATGCTATTACTGATAGTTTATTCAAAAAAATAGTTGCGGTTTTAAGAATCGCTGTTCCTTATACTGGTATTATTGTTTCAACTAGAGAAAGTCAGAAGTCAAGAGAAGAAGTTTTAGAGGTTGGAGTTTCTCAAATAAGCGGCGGATCAAGAACGAGTGTTGGAGGATATGTTGAAGAGGAAGAAGAAAATTCTAAACAATTTGAAATTTCAGATAACCGTTCTCTTGATGATATTATAAAATGGCTTGCTGATATAGATTATCTTCCTAGTTTCTGTACTGCTTGTTATAGAGAGGGAAGAACAGGGGATAGATTCATGGCGTTTGCTAAAAGCGGACAAATAAAAAATTTCTGTCAGGCTAATGCTATAATAACTTTAAAAGAATATGAGAATGATTATGCCAAAGAAGAAACTAAAAAATCTATAGATAAAGTTATAATAAATGAAATAGAGAAAGTGCCTAATGAAAAGGTAAAGTCAAAATTAGTAGATTCTTTAAAAGGCATCGATGAGGGAAGAAGAGATTTCAAATTTTAATTTAGGGTTACTCATTTTATAATTGGTTCAGTTTTCTTAATTGTATCTATTAATATATGCTTTTAATATATGCATTAAGAAAGCTGAATTAATTTTATTTATGAATAGGATATAGAAAAATATGAATGATACACCGAATTCAAATAGAACTCATATTGCAATATTTGGAAGAAGAAATGCAGGTAAATCTAGTATTATAAATGCAATAGCCAATCAGGATATAGCAATAGTTTCTGATACTGCAGGAACAACTACTGATCCTGTTAAAAAGGCTATAGAAATAAATGGTATAGGAGCATGTACTATTGTTGATACTGCTGGTTTTGATGATGAGGGAGAGCTTGGAGCTTTAAGAATAGAAAGAACTAAAAAAATAATGGAGTCATCCGATATAGCTTTACTCGTTTTTGATGCTAGTTTTATAAATAATGATTATTCATTGGAGCTGAAATGGAAAAATAAACTTGAAAGTTTGGAGATACCTGTTATAGCGGTTTTAAATAAAATAGATTTAAATGCTGATTATAAAAACACAGAAGAAGATATAAAAGAAATTTTTAATTTAGAAACTGTTTCAATAAGTGCTATAAATTCTAACAATAAAATTAATATAGATAAATTAATAGAAACTATAAAATTAACAATTCCAAAAACAGAAGAAATAAGTATAACAGGGCATATAATAAAAGAAGATGATATAGTAATGCTTGTTATGCCTCAGGATATTCAAGCCCCTAAAGGCAGATTGATTCTTCCTCAAGTTCAAACTATAAGAGATATTTTAGACAATAAAGCTGTTATAATGGCTTCAACTTTTGATAAATTTGAAAATGCATTAAAAGCATTAAGCAAAGCACCTAAAGTAATAATAACAGATTCTCAAGTTTTTAAAGAAGTAGAAAAATTAAAACCTAAAGAAAGTTTATTAACTTCATTTTCTGTACTATTTGCACGTTATAAAGGAGATGAGAAAATATATAAAAAGGGTGCTGATTTTATAGATAATTTAACAAAGGAGAGTAAAATATTAATAGCAGAAAGCTGCACTCATATACCGTTAGAAGGAGATATAGGGAGAGTAAAAATTCCAAATTTATTAAAAAAGAAATTTGGTTTTGAATTTGATATAGATTATGTGGCGGGAAATGATTTTCCAGATGATTTATCAAAATATGATTTGGTTATACATTGCGGCGGCTGCATGGGTACTAGAAAACATATTTTAAATAGAATAAGAATATGCAAAGAACAGAATGTACCTATAACTAATTACGGAATGACTATAGCAAAGATTAATGGAGTGAAATATATATAAAAGTAATTTTTAGTATTACAAATAAAATAAATCATTAATGATATATTTTATATAATTGTATTTTTATTATAACTTTACATTTATAATTATTTTAGTATAATAATATTATGAGCCATAAAGATATTAATGTTTTAAATGATTATTTTGTTAGATACTTATTCTCATCTTCAGATAGTAATTTAATATTGCTTGATTTTATTAATTCTACTATGCTTGATTCTGGTATAAAAACTTTTAGATCAGTAGAAATTTTAACACCTTTTAATTATAAAGAAAATAACGAGGATAAGGAAACAATAGTTGATGTAAAGTGCATTACTCATAGCGGTACAGTTGTTATTATAGAAATACAATTACAAGGAAATTCAAGATTTCCAGAAAGAATATTGTATTATTGGGCTTCTAATTATAGTAAACTTCTAAAGCATGGAGAAAAATACGATGCTCTAACTCCTGTAATTAGCATAAATTTACTTAACTTTAATTTAGATGATGCTAACAATATTCATTCCTGCTATATGATTTATGAAATGAACAATAAAAAATTATTAACTGACCATTTGCAAATTAATATAATTGAACTTAAAAAATTTAAATATAATATATTAAAATCAGATTTAAACTGTTGGCTTAAATTCTTTACTATGAAAAATAATAAGGAGATTATAATGTCAGAATTAGTTAAATAAAAAACTATAATGTAAGAAGTTCAGAGAAAAAATAATAATTT
>CASEHG010000239.1 GCA_949287565.1 uncultured Brachyspira sp. | reverse complement strand
TGTCTTAAATTTATGATAAATTCCTATTATAAGTTTATTTATGAATAATTCCTAAAATTCTACAACAAAATGTAGATGAAAGGAATGATAAATTTTGAAAGGGATGTTTACAATGAACGAATTAAAAAGAATTACTGTTATTCAATCTGTAATCGATGGAATAAGAACTCAAAAAGAAGCTGCTAAAATATTAGAACTATCAGATAGACAAATTAGAAAAATTATTAAAAGATTTAAAGATGAAGGACCTGAAGGAATAAAACATAAAAACAAAAATCATAAACCTGTTCATACTTTATCTAATGAATTAAAAGAAAAGATTATTCAATTAAAATTATCCGATGATTATTCAAATACTAATTTTAGTCATTTTAAGGATTTATTAGAAGAAAGAGAAAATATTAAAATTTCTTACTCTGCTTTATATAATATTTTAAGCAACAATAATATTACTTCAAAAAAAGCACACAAAAGAAAAAAGACTCATAGAAGAAGAAAAAGAAAAGAGTCAGAGGGATTATTAGTACAAACTGATGGGACTCCATTCGATTGGTTCAATATTGGAAAAAAGTACTCTCTTCACGGTTATATTGATGATGCTACTGGAAAAATACTTGGTCTTTATATGTGTGAAAACGAATGTCTTATGGGATATTTAGAAATAACAAGACAAATGTTAAAAAAATATGGCTCCCCTGTTGCAATATATTCTGATAAATATTCTGTGTTTTTTCCCACTTCTTATCAAAAAGTAACGGTTGAAGAAGAACTAAAAGGTAAACTTAAACCTACAACACAATTTCATAGAATTATGGATTTCCTAGGAATCGAATTAATTGCTGCATCTACTTCACAAGCTAAAGGCAGAATCGAAAGACTTTGGGAAACTTTACAAGATAGATTAGTTACTGAATTTAAATTAAATAATATTTCAACTATTGAACAAGCTAATGATTTTTTACCTAAATACATAGAAAAATATAATAAAAAATTCGCCATTGAACCTGAAAATAAAAATAGTAAATTTGTGCCTATTCCATCATATATAGATTTAGATATTTTGTTATCAAATAAATTAACTAGAGTTATAGATAGTGCTGGGACTTTTACTATAAACAACAAAAGATTTCAAATAGTTAATAACAATATTTTACCAAATGTTAAAGTTAATATTTATATAAGTCATAAAATTGGTATTATTGTTGAATATAAAGAAAAAAGGTACAAGGTTATTTGTATTGATAATGTACCTATTTCTTATTCAAATTTGAATTTCAATAAATTATGCAAAGATCATGAATTAGAAGTAAAAGAATTTGCAACTAATTTATGTAGCTATAATTCAAAAGAATTAGCTCCTTTGCTAACAACATCATAACATTATTAAATTAAAAATTCAATTAAAATAATACTACAAATTTTTTCATTTTTTTCCTTTTTTTTGCTTACTAAAAAATGATTGCCAGCCCGCTCGATTTTATGCATTTTTAAATGCGTAAAATCGAGCGGGCGGGCAAATAATAATTTTTCAAAAGAAAAAGGAACTAATCAAGAAATTATTTTAATTTATTTTTAGGAATTAATCAAAAATTATTGACATTAGATGTTTTACTATGATATAGTATATCAAATTAAGAAATCAAAAAAAGCTTAAGAAGCAAGTTCAAAAGCTTTTTATTGAAAAAATTAAAATTATCTGTTAATTTTTTGTAATACTAATTTTTTCCCTAATGATGCACCTTGTAAAACTTTATAACTTTCTTTAAAATCATCAGAAACAGCTCCAACTATCATGTCAAATGAAGCATTAGGCATTATTAAATACATACCATTTTCAGGATATCTTCCGAAAATTCTTTGTACTGAAGAATTTGAAATAGATTCTAAACGAATTAAATCAGTAAATAATAAAATGCCTTCTTCATTTAAACCATGTTGTTCATATGATGCAAAAGTTTTAGGAACATCTTTAAATTTACTTTCAATCATTTGATGAGAACAAGGGTTAGTAATTACAAAGTCTTTTACAAAGCCATTATTACATTTTATACTTTGTAAATATTTTTTTAAATCTTCTAATCTTTGCAATTCATAATTTACTCTAGTACAATCAAGATTATTTGTTTTGATTGTTCCAAATCCATATAAACCAGTATCGTACATTCCATATGTAAAATCTATATGATCTTGTAATTTAATTTTACCTTGCTCAGCAAATGCCCTATAAATTTTTAACATATAATCCCCTCCTTTTTGGTATCGAATATTTTAATACAAATTAAACATAATTGCAATACTTATAATGACTTTTTTAAAATTAATTACCATTTCTTGTTTTATTATAACTTTTACATTTTTATCATATTCAAACTAAATAAAGTATATTCTCGTTTTTCATATTTCTATTATAAACATCAATAAAATCAATTATCCATATTCATTTTTTTAAATATATGTTACAATAATATATTAAAGGAGGCTTCTTATGGAAAGAAAAGTTAATAAAAATATAAAAG
>CASEHG010000238.1 GCA_949287565.1 uncultured Brachyspira sp. | reverse complement strand
CATCTACCCTATCAGCTGCCGGTAAAGCATCAATATGTAATATGGGTGCTGAAGTTGGAGCTACTACTTCAATATTCCCTTATGATAATAATATAAAAGAATATTTAATATCTACAGGACGTGAAGAAATTGCAAAACTTGCAGATGAAAATATTAATAATTTAAAAGCTGATGAAGAAGTATATAATAATCCAGAAAAATATTATGACAAAATAATAGAAATAAATTTGTCTGAATTAGAACCATACTTAAACGGACCATTCACTCCAGATGCTGCATGCACTATAAGTGAGTTTGCTAAAAAAGTAGAAGAAAATAAATATCCTACAGCTATGGAAGTTGGTTTAATAGGTTCTTGTACTAATTCTTCTTATCATGATTTAAGCAAGGCTGCTTCTATTGCCCGTCAGGTTATAGAAAAGAAATTAAAAGTAAAAGCAAAAATAATAATTAATCCGGGTTCTGAAGCTTCTTATAATGCCGCTTTAAGAGATGGTATAATTGATGATTTCAAAAAAATCGGTGCTGTTATAATGACTAATGCATGCGGACCTTGTATAGGACAATGGAACAGACAAGAGCCTGATAATACAAGAGCAAATTCTATAGTAACATCTTTCAATAGAAACTTTGCTAAAAGAGCAGACGGCAACCCTAATACTCATGCATTCGTTGCTTCTCCTGAAACTGTAATGGCTTTGAGTATAGCAGGAGATTTAAGATTCAATCCTCTTAAAGATACTCTTACTAATGAAGAAGGAAAAGAAGTAAAACTTGATGCACCTGTTGGTGTTGCTTTGCCTAAAAATGGACTTAACACAGAAAATAAAAAAAGACAGAATGCCCCTGATGGTAATATAGAAATTATAATAGATAAAGATTCTAAACGTTTGCAATTATTAAAACCTTTCGATAAATTCAATATCAATGATTTTAATAATATGCCTCTGCTTATAAAAGTTAAAGGTAAATGTACAACAGATCATATATCAATGGCAGGACCTTGGCTAAAATTCAGAGGACATTTAGAAAATATTTCAGACAACATGTTAATGGGTGCTGTTAATTTCTTTAATGACAAAACAAACTGTGTATTCAATCAATTAAATAACAATTATGAGGAAGTTTCAAAAACAGCAAAAGAATATAAAAATAAAAATATATCTTCTATAGTTGTAGCTGAAGAAAATTACGGTGAAGGTTCAAGCAGAGAGCATGCTGCTATGGAACCTAGATTCTTAAACGTAAAAGCAGTGCTTGCTAAAAGTTTTGCTAGGATACATGAAACTAATCTAAAAAAACAAGGTATGCTTGCAATAACATTTAAAGATAAAGAAGATTACAATAAAATACAGGAAAAAGATAAAATAACTATATTAGGTCTTGATAATTTCAAACCTAAACAAAATCTTACTGTTAAAGTCGTTCATGAAAACGGCAGTGAAGATACATTTGAAGCAGTGCATACTTATAATGAAGCACAAATTGAATGGTTTAAAAATGGAGGAGCATTGAATAGTTTAATGAAAAGTTAATTATAAAATTATTAAGTGCTTATATTATTTACAATAAATAATAAATATTTAAACTAAAAATTTTATTAAAAAATATATATTATAAATGATTATATAATTTGAACTTATCAGCATGCAAATGGATCATTAATAATAAAATTTATTTTAGCTTTATAAAAATGGTAAATATTGGTATAATAAAGTTATGAATGGAACAAGAAATATTAATGTATTAAATGATTATTTTATGAGATATTTATTCTCATCTGCCAACAGTAATACTATACTACTGGACTTTATTAATTCTATAATGCTTGATTCCAATATGAAGACTTTTAAAGCAGTAGAAATTCTTACACCATTCAATTATAAAGCAAACTATGAAGATAAAGAAACAATAGCAGATGTAAAATGTATAACTCAAAATGGAACTGTTGTTATCATAGAAATTCAGCTTCAAGGAAATTCAAGATTTCCAGAAAGAATACTTTATTATTGGGCATCTAATTATAGTAAACTTCTAAAGCATGGTGAAAAATACGATGCTTTAACTCCAGTAATTAGTATAAATTTACTTAATTTTAATTTAGATGATGCAGATAATATTCATTCCTGCTATATGATTTATGATACTTTTAATCAAAGACTTCTTACAGACCATTTACAAATTCATATTATAGAAATAAAAAAGTTTAAGTCTAATTCATTAGAGCCTGATTTAAATTGTTGGCTTAAATTTTTTACTATGAATGAAAAAGATGATAAGGAGGCAATTATGTCTGAATTAGTTAAAGAAAAAACTATAATGGAAGAAGTACAAATAAAATATAATAATTTTATAAAAGATAGACTTATGATGAATGAATATGATAAAAGACAGGCTTATTTATATGGTAATCAAATAATGTTAGAAGAAGAACGAAGATTGGGAAAAGAAGAAGGTATTAAAGAAAACCAAATAGCAATAGCAAAAAATATGAAAAATGATAAAGTAGATTTAAATACTATATCTAAATATACAGGTTTAAGCATAGAAGAAATAAAAAAGCTGTAAAACTATTAATATAAAAAATATCATAAAACATTTATAACTTTAAATATATTATTTTAATATAAATAGCATTTATAAAAATAAAAAGTAATTAATAATAGGATTTTAATATGAGTAAAATAGAAATGAAAAATGGTAAATTAATAGTACCAGATAATGTTACAATTCCTTTTATAGAAGGTGACGGAGTTGGTGCAGAGATTACACCAGTATCTCAAATGATTGTGAATGAAGCTGTAAAAAAAGCATATAATGGCAAGAAATCTATAGAATGGCTTGAGGTTCTTGCCGGAGATAAGGCACAGCAAAAATTAGGAACTCCTTTGCCTGATGAAACCATAAATACTTTTAAAGAATATCTTATAGGTATAAAAGGACCTTTAACTACTCCTGTAGGTGAAGGTATGCGTTCTCTTAATGTGGCACTTCGTCAAACTTTGGATCTTTATGTTTGTTTAAGACCAGTAAGATGGTTTAAAGGTACTTCTTCACCTGTAAAAGAACCTAATAAAGTTAATATGGTAGTATTCAGAGAAAATACTGAAGATATATATGCTGGTATAGAATGGAAAACAGGTACTGAAGAAGCTAAGAAATTTTATAACTTCTTAAAAAATGAAATGGGTGTAAGTAAAGTAAGATTCCCAGAAACTTCATCTTTCGGAGTTAAGCCTGTATCAGAAGAAGGCTCTAAAAGATTAATAGCATCAGCTATTGAATATGCTATTGAAAATAAACTCCCTTCTGTTACTTTGGTTCATAAAGGTAATATAATGAAGTTTACTGAAGGCGGATTCAAAAAATACGGATATGAACTTGCTAGAAAAGAATTTGCTGATAAAACTTTCACTATGGAAGAATATGCAGAAATAAAAAAAGAGTTTAGTGAAGATAAAGCAAAAGCAAAATTAAAAGAAGCTAAAGAAAACGGAAAAATAATAATAAAAGATAATATAGCCGATGCCTTCTTACAAAATACATTATTAAAACCTGAAGACTATTCTGTAATAGCTACACTAAATTTAAACGGTGATTATATATCCGATCAATTAGCAGCTATGGTTGGAGGAATAGGAATAGCACCGGGAGGAAACATTAATTATAAAACAGGGCATGCTATTTTTGAAGCTACTCATGGAACAGCGCCAGATATAGCCGGAAAAAATCAGGCTAATCCTTGTTCATTAATACTTTCTTCTGTTATGGCATTGGAATATTTAAATATGAATGAAGCTGCTGATATGATAATAAATGCATTAGAAAAGTCATTTGAAAGCGGTTATGCTACTGAAGATTTAGCAAACTTTATGGATAATGGAAAGCCTCTTGGTACTAAAGAGTTTGGAGAAAAAATTATTTCTCTAATATAATTGATTCATAATTATTTTTTACACGTAAAATATACATTATATTTTATAAATCAAAATAAATTTATAAGGAGTTTATTATGAAAAAAGAATATCTACTTTATAAACTATACGATCATTCCAGTAAACGTATAAAAATTGATAGCGAGCTTTTTCAAAAATATAATGTGAAAAAAGGGCTTAGAAATGAAGACGGAACAGGGGTACTTGTAGGACTTACTAATGTAGGTGATGTTGTAGGTTATGAAAAAGATGAAAATGGAAATGTATATCCTATAGACGGTAAATTATACTATAGAGGCTACAGCATTAATGATATAGCTGAAGACATATTAAAAAATAAAAGATTCGGATATGAGGAAGTTTGTTATTTGCTTCTTTCTGGTAAACTTCCAGATGAGGAAAGACTTCAATCATTTAGAGATCTAATAGCTGAAAATATGTATTTAGATAAAAAAACAATTATGAATATAATTGATTTGGAAGGACAAAATATTATGAATATCCTTTCAAGAAGCGTACTTGAAATGTATATTCATGACCCTAACCCTGAAGACTTATCATTGGATAATTTAATGCTTCAGTCTATACAATTAATAGCAAGATTTCCGGCAGTTATTGCTTATGCTTATAATATGTATAAATATAGTGTTGACCAGAAATATTTTAATATAACTTTGCCAAAACCTAAATATTCTATAGCAGAAAATTTCTTGTATATGCTTAAACAAGAATTTAGCCCTTTAGAAGCTAGAATGCTTGATTTACTTCTAATACTTCATGCTGATCATGGTGGCGGTAACAACTCTACATTTACAGTACGTGTTACAAGCTCATCAAGAACAGATACATATTCAAGCATATCAGCAGGTATTGGTTCTCTTAAAGGTGATTTGCATGGAGGTGCTAATGCTAAAGTAATGGACATGTTTATTCACTTAAAAGAAGTAATAGATAATTGGGAAGATAAAAATGAAATAGATGATTATCTTATAAAAATGCTTAATAAAGAAGCTTATGATAATAGTGGTTTAATCTATGGTATGGGACATGCGGTATATACTTTATCAGACCCTAGAGCGGTTATATTAAAAGATTTGGCTAGACAGTTAGCAAAAGAAAAGAAAAAAGAATGCGAACTTCAATTCTTAGAATTAATCGAAGAAAGAGCCGTAGAATGCTTTATGAAAGTAAAAGGTGATAAAAAAAGAGTATGTGCTAATGTAGACCTTTATTCAGGATTCATATACGACATGCTTGGAATACCTAAAGAGATTTATACTCCTTTATTTGCTATGTCAAGAATTGTTGGTTGGTGTGCTCATAGAATAGAAGAGCTCAATTTCGATGATAGAAGAATAATAAGACCTGCTTATAAAAATGTTATAGAACCTCAAGAGTTTGTAAGTATGGATAAAAGATAATTAAATATAATTTCTATAATAATAAAATTTTTTTTAAAGGAGTTTTATTTTATATAAAGCTCCTTTTTTTATATAATCTGAATTTATATGCATTTGAATATTTATTTACAAAAGATAATAAAAAAAGAGACTAAAAAAGCCTCTTTTGTTTTTTAATATTTTATACCAACTCTACATATCTAATTTTTCTAATATAAGAGTTAAATCTTTTTTATCTATTACAATATTCGCTTCTTTTTTTAGAATCTCTTTAGCACAGAAAGCAGCTTTATTTTTAGCGTATTTAAACATACTCAAATCATTAGCACCGTCTCCAACAACTAAAGTATCATCATAAGAAATATTCAAAAGCCTCTGCAATGTTAAAAGCATATTTCCCTTGCTGTCAGAAAACATCATCTCTCCGCCTACTTTTCCTGTAAGCACATCATCTTTAACATGAAATATATTTGAAAACTCTGCATCTAAATTTAATTTCTTAGCAAATGGAACAGTAGCATTTTTAAATCCTCCAGAGAAACATACGCATTTATAATCTCTTTTATGAAGCTCTTCAATAATTTCTTTTGCTCCGTTCATTATAGGAAGCGAATTGCAAATTTCATTAACAGTTTCTAATTTTATTCCTTTAAGTAAAGCTACCCTACTTTGCAAACTCTCAAAGAAATCTAATTCTCCTCTCATACCTCTTGCCGTAATATCAGAAATCTCTTTTGAAAAATTAGTTTCTTTGGCTATTATATCCAAAGTTTCACCGTCCATTAAAGTAGAATCAAAATCAAAAACTGCTAATTTCATTTTTATTTATCCTATAAATTATAAACTATATTCTGCTGTAAGTCTTACATATTTAGGATCATGAACGCCTTCTATATTAGAAATTTTCGTTATAACATCATTTCCAATAACTCTATCAACGTTTATTGCCATTATAGATGTACTGCTTCCTTTAATATTTTCAGATACACTCATTGAACCAATATTTATTCCATCTCCAGAAAGAACTGTTGCAACTTTTGCTACCATAGAAGGTTGGTTTATATGAGGTACTATTAATATATGAGGCTGAGGCTTGATTATAACATCATAATCATTGAACTTCACTATTCTAGCAATATTTTTAGCTATCAATGATACTGATACGCTTGTTGTTTCTTTATCAGTTGTTAATTTTACTTTAAGTATGCTTGTAAAAGTTGAAGGAGCTTCAGACTTAATAGTTTTTACTTCAATTCCTCTCTGTTTAGCAAGATAAGGAGCATTAACATAGTTAACATCTTGGAACATATAAGATAATGCACCTTTTAATATAGCAACCTCAAGAGGCTGAATATCTAAATTAATTAAATCACCCTGAGCTGTTATTTCAAGAGATTTGATTTTTCCATTAGCTGTCTGCATTATCATTTCGCCTGCATTCTCTGAAATTTTCATGTAATCTTTTACAGGCTCTAATTTTTCAGGATTAAGAGAAGGTATATTAACTGCTGATTCAGTATATCCTCCAGATAGTACCTGTTTTATCTGCTTAGCAACATCCAAAGCAACATTAATCTGTGCTTCTTTTGTACTAGCTCCAAGGTGAGGAGTAAGTATCAAATTATCTTTTTTATATTCAACTAAAGGACAAGTTTCTATTTTAGGCTCATTTACAAATACATCTACTGCAGCTGCTGCTATAGTACCATTTTCCAAAGCATTTTTTAAATCTTCTTCATTAACAAGTCCGCCTCTTGAACAGTTAATAATTATTGCAGTATTTTTCATCTTGCATAAATTATCTTTATTTATTATATTATTTGTTTCAGGAGTTTTTGGTATATGAAGGGATAAATAATCAAGTTTAGGTAAAAACTCATCTAAAGAAGTTTCATAAACAGCACCAACTTTCTGAACTATTTCTTCTGTAGCAAATGGATCATATACAATAACTTTCATTCCAATAGCCAAAGCAATATGAACAACCTTTCTTCCTATTCTTCCAAAGCCCATAACACCCAAAGTTTTTCCTAAAAGCTCATTACCTGTGAATTTATCTCTGTTCCATTTAGCTTCTTTAGTGGATACTGCAGCAGGTACTATATTTCTTGATACTGCAAGCATTAAAGCTATAGTATGCTCTGATGCTGCAATAGTATTTCCGTCAGGAGAGTTTACTACTATTATACCTTTTTCTGTAGCAGCTTCAACATCTATATTGTCCACTCCTACTCCTGCACGTCCTATAATTTTTAAATTCTTTCCAGCTTCTATTATTCTTTTTGTTACTTTAGTTTGGCTTCTGACCATCAAAGCATCGTATTCACCAATAACTTTTACTAGTTCATCTTCACTCATAGTAGGAAGAAATACAGCTTCAGAAACATCAGCTATTATATCCTTAACGCATTCATTTACCTTATCAGTTATTAAAACCTTCATTATAATTTTCTCCTTTTATTACTATGCTCGAAAAATCCTATAAGCACCTCGATAATGAATTATCGAGGCGGATTTTTCTCGCTTCTTTATTACTATGCTCGAAAAATCCTATAAGCCCCTCGATAATGAATTATCGAGGCGGATTTTTCTCGCTTCTTTTGTTGCTATGTTCGCCCACCTTTAAAGGTGCCTAATTGGTTCGCCTATAATAAGCAAATAAATCAATTTATTTGTACGAATGTAGCTTCGGCTCACTTTATTATTACTATGCTAGAAAAACTACAAAAACTCATCAATAATAAATTATTTGATGAACTTTTATCTCTTTCTAACTATTACTAATAAAAAATAAAATATTCTAATATAATGAAAAAACATTATATTAGAATATATAAAATAATCAAAACTATTTACTATTATTTATTTAATTCTTCAATTAACTTTTTAACTCCGCTGCCTAATTCAAATTTGTATCCTAATTTTAAAAGGCTAGCCTCTAATGCTCCCATAGCCATTATTAAATCTCTTTCGCATACAAATCCAAGGCTTCCGATTCTAAAGATTTTATTTTCTAAATTACCCTGTCCATTTGCAACTATTATATCATAATCTTCTTTCAAAGTTTTTCTTATATCAGGTACGCTTATTCCTTCAGGAGGAAGTATTGAAGTGATAGCATGGCTTGCATTATTATCATCTTCTACAAGCAATTTTAATCCTATAGTTCTTACAGCAGCCCTTAAAGCAAGAGAAAGTTTTTTATGTCTTTTATTAACATTTTCAATACCTTCTTCTTTTATCATTTTTAAAGCAGTATGTAAAGAAGTTATAAGGCTTACTGCAGGAGTAAAAGGAGTAGTATCTTTAGCTAAAGACTTTTTATGTTCAGTCCAGTTAAAATAAAAACTAGGATATTTACATTTTTCATGCATTTTGAAAGCATCCTCGCTTGCAGTTAAAAATGAAAGCCCCGGAGCAATCATAAATCCTTTTTGAGAACCAGATATAGCAACATCAATATTCCATTCATCAGTTTTAAACTCCATAGCACATAAACTTGTTATACCGTCTACAACTGATACAGCTCCATGTTTTTTTATAATAGAACATAATGTTTTTACATCATTAGCAGCACCTGTTGAAGTTTCACTATGAGTAAGGGTCACGATTTTTATGTCTTTATCTTTATTCAAAGCTTCTTCAAGCATTTCAGGAGTTATAACTTTTCCAGCTTCAACTTCTACTTTTGTAACTACAGCTCCTCTGCTTGCAGCGATTTTTGCCCATCTTGCCCCAAAATTACCAATAGATAAGCATAATACTTTATCACCTTCATTAATAAGGTTTTCTAAAGCAGCACACATAGCACCTGTTCCGCTTGCTGTAAATAAATATACATCATTCTTAGTTTGGAACACATATTTTAAATCTTCATAAACTTCTTTTAAGATATTTGAAAATTCTTTGCTTCTATGTGCCATAGGATGCTTTGCCATTTCTATTAATGCTGATTCAGGTACTGGTGTAGGACCTGGTATCATCAAAAATGTTTTATCTCTCATAATAAAAGTCTCCTTAAAAAATCATCAATAAAATAAAAAAAATATTTCATATATTATAGAACATATATTATTTTTTACAATACTGTATCTAGTAATATTTATATAAAAAATGGATTATTTATAT
>CASEHG010000237.1 GCA_949287565.1 uncultured Brachyspira sp. | reverse complement strand
ATCAAAAATATACAATAAAAATAGCTCCTGATAGACAATCGTATTCTGATTATGCACTTGCTGAACCTATTATGGATAATGAATTGGAGACTCTCATATCATCTTTATTTACATATATTTTAGACAACTCATTAGTATATTACAGTACAAATATTAATGATTATAATTATGATGAAGTTTTTACTTTAGATTATAATAATACAATTTCTTCACAAGCTGATAACAAAATTAATAATGACATAAATACTGAAACTGTTAATGATAATAAAGAGGAGACACCATCTTCTAACGATACAGATAAAAATATTTTGGACGATGATATAATAAAAAAACTGTTTCTTAAATATATTGATAATGCTAAAAAAGGAGTATTGGAATTTGAAAACTCTTTTAAAAAGCAGGAAAATATAAAAGATGCTGATAAAAAAGAAGCTGAAGAAAAAATAAAAGGTGCTAATTTCTTTATTTTGTCTGCTGAGTATAATATAGAAAAAGAAAATGATGCAATAAAATTTATAAATAGTTATAATAAAACTATAGAACAAATTAATAATGACTTTAATAATATTATGAATAGATATAGAAAAATATCTACTTTGGTATATGTAATGGATGTAGATATGGAAGATTTTAATGATGTATATATACCTAAATTCGATATTAATAACATATTGAAAGATTTACTTAATTAATTTTTAGCATTAGATTTGTTTCAAAACTAAATTATAATAATAGTTTTTTTTATTTTAATTGTTGCGGGGACTAGCCCCCGCACCCCCAGTTCTTTTGCTGCCGCAAAGAACCAAAAAGGCTGCACTTTTGGTATTAATTTAGGTTATATCTTATATTTGTTTAATAGATATGTTTTTTATATAAAATTCTAGCAATTGAGTTTTTCGCGTAGCGTATTCGAAGGATAAAAACTTTTTTGTACGGAAAAAAGTTGATAAAATCTATATAATATACAGAAATTGGTAAAACGTAATTGTTTATGTATATACCTAAAATATACAAAAACAATACTACTAAACACCTAAACATTTTGAAACAGTTCTAATACTAATTTACAAAATAGTTATTCAAGTTTATAATAAATAAAGAAATTAATTACTATTGAGGTGATATATGGGTTGTCTTGGTGTATTCTTTGCTTTAAGCGATAAGGATTTAAATAAATTATTAAAAACTTCAAGGTTTGAAAGACCTGATTTTATTTCTGAAGATTTAGAAGAAATTTATTTTGAAAAGCATACAAAATATATTTATGAGCTTGATAAATCTTGGGACGCTATGCATAGATGTCTTTCTAATGATGGGCTTTTAGTATTTGGTGATGATAATTATCCTTTTGGCTCTATCATAATGGGGGGAGATGTTTTATACGGAAACGGAGATGATGAGGAAGATTATATTATAACATTAAAAAAATCTGATGTAGTTAAAGATATAGCTTCCAAAATAGAATCTATAACAAAAGAAAAGTTCAAAGAAAAATATTTTAAAATTGATGAAAAAGGTTATGAGTATCCATTAGACGATGAAGATTTTGAATATACTTGGGATTATTTTTATAGAAGCATAGAATTTTGGAAAAATGCTGCTGATTCAAACAGAGCCGTTATATTCACAGTAGATCAATGATAAAGCAATGATAAAGCATTTCATTTTTATAATATTTATTTTTTGTTTAAATGCCTATTCTATTATGCCAGACGATATTTATAAATTAAGCGATTTAAAATATAATGGGTATGATATAAAAAGAGAAAAATCTCATATAATAGGATTTCATAAAGATGAATACAATTATGATTTGTTTTTAGAAGATGATAATTTCGATACTAATAAATTATTTATTCAAACATTCGATAGAGATGCGAATATACAATTAAAAATCAATACAAAACAAAATCAAAAATATAATATAAAAATTTTAGAAATAAATATAATTAAATTTGGACGTATATTAAACACATATAAAATTAATATATACCCTACCCTATTTAATTTAGAAATTACAGACGGGTACAATAATTATAAAGCTGTAAAAGAAAATAAATTATTCATAATCAAAATAAATAAAAATATTTTTGATGAAATAAATGAAAGAAATATAAATTCATTTTTGAAAATGGATTTTTATTTAAATGGCAGTAAAAAAATAAAAAATTTTAAAGAAATAAATAACGATACAAAAACTTTTGATATAGAACTTTTCAGCAGATATCCATACTATTTTAATGTTTATAATATCAAAGTAATTTATGATTAATATTATATACTGAAAATTTTTAAGTTTGTCATTTTTTTTAGTCAATTTTTTCCCGCCGACTTCGTCAAAGTTGCTGCCGACACCGCAGGTGGACTTCGTCGGCACGCTTCGCGAAAGTGCAAGTGTAAAATTAGTACTAAATAATACTAACTTTGTTTTATATGTAATATAAATTATTAACTTTTGTATATTAATAAGTAATCAGCCGCACGTATAGTTGACTATCCATAATAATTTGCAATACCGTGCGGAAAGCCCATATGGCTAATATTTGACAAAATGTAGTTGTTTAGGTATATACTAATAATATTATAAAAATTATCTATTATCAGGATCGAATCTTTGTAAAAGCCTTATAAGGAAATAAGCTGCTAAAAACATTATAGGACATAAAGCCCATTCTATGCCTTTTGGAAGTCCCGGAAAAACCTGTATAATAGAGCCTAATACAAAACCGGATATTATCAAATAAGATGATTTAACATAATGCTCCATCCAATATTCCAAAATTTTTGTAGTAAGCACAACTCCTAAAATAGAGCCTATAGCCAAAGGTGCTAAATAAGGAATATATAAATCATGTACGGCATCAATGGTTTCCTGATAAATACCTAAAAGCAAAAACATGTATGACACACTTATACCCGGAAGTATCATAGCAATTGCTACAATCAAGCCTGCAACTATAAGTATAAAATACATAAACATTTCGCTTCTATCTCCTGTGCTGCTGAAAAATCCTTCAGGTATTATAGATATCAAATATACTATTCCTGCTCCCAAAAGAATATATATAATACTTAAAAAATCGAATTTATAAGATTTAGTTTTATTATAAACTGTATTGAATCCTCCAAGTGCCGCTCCCATAAAAAAGAAAGAAGAAACAGTATAATATTTTTCTATCAAATTTGATAATGGCTTTGAAATTATTACCATACCCAAAACAGAGCCTACACAGAAAAATATCAAAAATAAAAAGTTAAGTTTGTTTTTTGTAAAATAATTTTCATTTTTTGAGAAAGTTAAAACACCGCTTAAAGAAGCAATTAATTTATCATATATGCCGAGTATCATAGCCATAGTGCCTCCGCTGAAGCCCGGTACAAGCATTGAAGCTCCTATGATAAAACCTTTTATTATAGTGTAAATATAATTGCCTAAAATTTTCATAATTTTAATAAACCTCTTTCAAACAAACTTAAAAAATTATCAATTATTAGAAATAATGATAATATATTATATAAGAATTTTAAGCAAGTATTTTTTACAATAATTTTACTATTTTTTTACAAATATATAATTTTATAAAACTAAATATAATTAAAAACATTTTCTTATATCTATGTTTTTATATCCATTATATTTTAATATGCCTTCATCTTGAGTTAATAGAATTAAATTATTCGTTTTAGCAGTAGCTAATATAATTGCATCTGGAAGTTTGATAGAAATTTCTTTCTTTAATAAAATAGTTTCATTTTTAATATAATTATCTAAATTTATAATATTAATACTGTTAAGAAAATCTTTTATTATATTTTCTTCCTCTGATGTTATTTTGGGATAACATAGTAATTCTATTTCTGATATTATTGATGTAAATATATTATATTCATTATCAAGTAAAAATTTACCATTTAAAAAATATATAATTGCATTTGTATCTAGTAATATATTATTTCCATTCATTTCTTATTTCTTTTTGAAATTCTAATGGATCTTTCTCTAAGATTTTTAAACTTCCGCTAAATTTATTTAAATCATTTTTTACAGATTTTTTTTGCTTATTTAGTAATAAATCATAAAAATCTATTATCTGTTTTTTTGACTCTTTATCCAATACAGATAAATCCAAAATTTCCATAAGAATTTCCTATTAAAATGAATTACTCCTCACCTATACTCATAGGCATGATGATATAATAATAATCTTCTCTTTCTATCTCTTTTACCATAGTAGGGCTAGAGTCTTTATTAACCATAAAAGTAACTATTTCAGAATCTATTTGTTTTATAACATCTTGAATATAAGTATAATTATAAGCAACTGAATGTTCTTCGCCTGAATATTTTATGTCAATTTCTTCTAAAGATTCTCCCATCTCTTGGTTTATACCTTTTACTTTGAGAGATTCTTCTGAAACTGTTAATATCATTCTCTTTGAACGAACATCATTAATCATAGGAACAATACGTCTTATAGCATCAAGAAGATCATTTTTATTTACTCTAAAGCTATAAGCAAATTCTTTTGGTATAACCTGTCTGAAATTAGGATATTTTCCTTCTATAAGGCTTGATACGAAATCATATTTACCAACTTGGAAATAAACCTGCTGTCCGTCTACTCCCATTTTAACTTGCTCTACTTCATCATAATTTGCAGTTACAAGTATTTCATTTAAAACTTTAGGCTCTATGATTATTGAGAAAGAACCATTTTCTACACCTTCAAATTCTCTTTCAATTACAGCCATTCTTCTTCCGTCAGTAGCAACAGCAAGAAATTTAGAATCAGTTTTCTCAAAGCATATACCTCTTAAAGCAGGTTTGAAAGGTTCTTTAGCTATTGATGATATAGTCTTATTAATCATAGTGACTAATTCTTTTGTAGGAAGCATAATATAGCTGATATCTCCATTGCTTTCAGGATAAGCAGGAAAATCATCTGTTTTCATACCTATGATTAAGTGTTTAGTTTTTCCATTTTCAGATTCTATGTTTATCTTTTCATTTTCTTCAACATTTATAGTAATAAGTCCGTCAGGCATCTCTTTTAATATAGAACTGATTTTCTTAGCATATACTGCCACAGCTCCTTCACCTTCACAGTCATCAAGTATTATTCTGCTTCTAGCCCAAACAGAACCGTCAGTAGCAGTTAATGTAAGCATATTGCCTGCAAGATGAAAAAGCACATTGCTTTCTATATTATAAATTACTTTGCCTTCAACAACATTTTCAGTAACACCAATAGATTTTACTATATCTTTTTTTAAACATCTAAATCTCATTGCTTCCTCTTTTTTATTATTATTTATTTTACTAATTTCTAAAAACTACAATATTGATAACTAATTCTAACATTAAAAAATATTTTTTACAATATATTTTAATTATTATAAATTTGATAAATATTCATATATATTCTCATACCCCTCATACTGTGCTATATCTATAGGAGTAAGTGAATAATTATCCTTTAT
>CASEHG010000236.1 GCA_949287565.1 uncultured Brachyspira sp. | reverse complement strand
CTCATTTTTTATACTCAAAAATAATTCTTCCTGACTTTCTACTATCTTATTAGCTTTATTAATCTTTTCATATACTTGATTTACTAGTTCTGTGATATCTTTAGCTGAATCCTGACTGCTCTGTGCTAAACTTCTTACTTCACTTGCTACTACTGCAAAACCTTTACCCTGTTCCCCAGCCCTAGCTGCTTCAACTGCAGCATTAAGTGCTAAAATATTAGTTTGAAATGCTATTGATTGTATCATTTTAATAATTTCTGAAATTTGCTTACTTGCTTCTGATATTTCTTCCATATTTGATGAAGTTTTAGAAACGATTTCTACTCCTCTAATACTGCATTCCAATGCTTTTTTACTTACTTCTTTAGCATTATTTGTATTATTATAAGTATCAGCAATAGAAGATGAGAGAAATTGTATGGCGCTTGCTAATTCATTAATTTAAGATGACTGAGAAATAGTTTTATCCGATAAATCATTATTTCCTAAAGATATTTTCTCCATTTCACTATTAATAGAATCTATATCCAATTTTAAATTATAAATCACTGAACTAATATTTTTCTGCATATCATATATTGAAGATGATAAAGCATGAGCTATATTATTATGTTTTTTAGAATCATTCTCTTTAGTATCAAAATTACCTAAAGCCATATTATCTATATGATGAATAGCTTCATTTAAAGTATCTGTAATAGGTATAGTAATAACAGTTACTAAAATAACTTCTAACCCTATAGATAAAATAATAACTAAAAATAAGTAAAAAGTTAATTTATATATATTATTTTTTAACTCTTTGTCATTTCCTTTAGCTACTATATACCAAGGAAAACCTTCTATTTCTTTAATACCATACCATTGATTTTTATATATAGATACTGCACTTCCATTTATCATCTTACTTTTAACATCTGAAAATTCCGGTATATTAAAAGCAGAATATCTATCATTAAGCAAATAATCTTTATTACTATGATTAAGGTATCTGCCGTCAGATAATATTACAAAAAACTCATAACCTTTATCATTTTTTATTTTATTCATTATTTCTTCTATTTTAGAAAAATACACATCCAATGCTGCAACTCCTTTAACAACTGATGAATTTTTAACAGCAATTGCTAAAGTAATAACTGAAGAAGAAGTTGAAGCATCTGTATATGGTTCACTAACATAAACATCATTTGTATTTATAGAATTAATATACCAATCTCTGGTAGTTTGATCATAATCATTTGGTATAGTATCAGGAATAGCAGTTATAAAAAATCCTCCATTAGCATAAGGAATATCTCCTCCAAAATAAACATCCACCAATTCACTATCTAATGATTTCATTTTATAAACAGCCGACATCATATCATTTATTGTCATATCTGTTTCAAAAAAACTACTTACCGTCTTTAACTGAATCTTATATTCTAATATCCAACCTGATATATCTAATGAAGCATTATCCATAATATCATATATACTATACAAAAAATTTTCTTTATACTGCTTATAATAAGTTATATATACGGGAACACAAATCAATATAAAAAATATAAAATATGGAATGACAAATTTTAATATAATCATGCTTCTTCTGATTCTATTTTCTGTCTTAATCATATCAATACTCCTAAAATATATAAAAAAAATTGATATACATAATATAAAATAAAATAT
>CASEHG010000235.1 GCA_949287565.1 uncultured Brachyspira sp. | reverse complement strand
CTATCAATAGAAGAAGCTCCCTCATTTTTAGCTACTAAAATATATTCTTTAACCTTTCTTCCTATCATTTTATTATCATCAAACCAATTAGTCTCATATATTTTAGGCTGATAAACAGAAAAATAATTAGTAATATTATCATTAATATTAGGCATTGTTATTATAGAAGTATTACCTTCTCCTGCAACTTCCATTGTAATTAAAAGCTCTTCTCCCACAGCAACATTAGTTTTATTTACTTTTGTAGTAAAAATAAAATTACCAACTGCACCTGAAAAATTTTCAAAACCTTTTCTATCAGGAAGCGGAAGCACTTTTATAGAAAAAGTTTCCTCTCCGTATTGTACCCTATCATAAAACATTCCATCCTTTTCAAATACAAAAGGAGTAGTTAATATATCCTTAGTACCTGTTTTTACCGGATAAAGAACTTCTCTTTTTAATGGTATGCTGATTACTCTCTTACCGTCTATTATTTCAGTAAAAGGATTATACTTTGAAGAATCCGAATATGAAATAAAATCTGTTCTGTCTGGTATCTTAGAAAATCCAAGAACTGTAACAGGAATATGAGTATAAGCCTTTTGTATTATATATATAGGCTCATACATATATACTTCTTTTTTATTAATGCTATTATCCACATATATATCATCTGCATAATTCATAAAGTCATTGAATCTGTTTCCGCTTGGGGCATAAGAATCATCATTTCTAGTAGGAGCACTTACAACTTCTATCTCTACAGGATTGGATATATATGTTCTATTATTAACTTTAACAGTTATATGATCAAATTTATATTTACCTTCGCTATTTGCAACATAAGTAAAATTATATGTTTTTATAGATTTGAAAGTTCCTGAAGAATACATCATATTGATAGACTGAGATGTGCCTCTTAATGTAAGCCCCGGAATATCATCTATCAAAACTCTTCCTGAACTATTATCTATAGTTACAGAAACAGTAAACACCTCGCCTACACCAACTTTAGTATCTGATATTTTTGTATTGATGCTGGTTTGAGAAAATAAAGATGAACAAGCAATAAAAAATACTGCCAATATATATTTTAAAGCTGTATTACCAATCCTTATCAATTCTGCCTCCGCCGTAATATTGATCTCCATTATCTTTATCTTTTCTATACTGTCTTAAAGATTCTAATAATCTGTCTATATCTGATTTACTGTCTTGATTATCATTTTGATTGTTATTTCCGCCATTATTGTTTTGATTATCCTGATTATTATCCCCGCCATTGTTATTCTGATTATCATTATTTCCATCATTATTTTGATTATCTTGATTATTATTATTCTGATCGTTTTGATTGTTCTGATTATTTTGATTATCTTGATTTTGATCGTTCTGATTATTTTGATTATCCTGATTATCATTATTCTGATTATCTTGATTATTTTGATCATTATTTCCAGAACCGCTGTTATTATCATCGCTTTTTCCTTGCTGATTTTGATCTTGATTCTGCTGCATACTAGGACCTGCATTATTATTCTGTTTTTGTTCTTCTAATTTTTTCTGAGCATATTCTAATGCCATTTTTGAATTGCTGTCATCCGGAGTATTAACAAGAGATTCAACTAATTCATTTATAGCACCCTGATAATCTTTCATTTCAATTCTACTAAGTCCTGCATTATAATGTACTGAACTTTTCATTTCTTTACTTGTATTATCTGTAAAGCTTTTTTTAGCCATATCAAATAATTGAAGAGCACTGTTCATATCGCCTATAGACGACATAGTAGTACCCATATTATAAAATATTTCAGGTGAATTAGGTACTTTACTTAAAGCCTTTTCATATAAAGTTACAGCTCCATCATAATCTCCTTTCTTCATAAGTCTGTTTGCTCTGTCAACATCAAGTTTTGCTGTGAACTCATTGAATGAAAAAGCATATATATTTGTAATAAAACTGAATAAAAATATTATAATCAATAAACTGATTTTTTTCATTTTCATAATACCTCTTAATAATTCCTCACTTCGGATTTTCTATTCATTATTTTTTCTTTTATTATCTTCTCTTTAATAGTTTCTCTCACCTTTATTTGAGTTAATATATTAAATATGCTTGCTAAAAATATCAAACCTGCAGAAATAGCCAAAAATATTTGAAATCTTTCTTTATAGCTTCTATTATTTCTCACAGCTGAAACACTATCCATACTCTGCTTCATATCATCAAATATGCTTTCAAGAGAAACATTTTCTGCAATATAGCTTTTTCCATGAGTAGAATCTGCTATTAACTTTAATGTATTATCATCTCTTTTTGAAATAACAGATTTTTCTCTCACTCCTAAATCAGTGCTTATGCTAGCCCCAACTTCAGTTCCAACACCTACAGTATATACACTGACATTCATTTCATTTAATTGCTTTAATATATCATCAAAATAACCGCCATGATCTTCACCGTCAGTTATTAGTATAATAGATTTTTTACTAACAGCATCAACATTAAAAGTATTCTTAGCTGTAACTAAAGCATCGGCTATTCTAGTACCTTGTAAAGTAACAGATTTAGTTGTTAAATTATCAAGTATATAAGTAAATGTTTCCATATCCTGAGTAAAAGGAGAAGCTATAAAGCTAGTTCCTGCAAAACCTACTAATGCCACAGATAAATTATCGGTTTTTTTTACAAATCTTTCTATTTCCAATTTAGCTCTTTCAAGTCTTGAAGGCCATACATCATCTGCATCCATTGATCTTGATAAATCTAATGCTATAGTTACCATATAATTATCTGTTTTTATTTTCTGCTCTATTATTCCCCATTTAGGCTGCATCAAAGCAAATATCAATCATGCAGCTGCAAGTATCATAAATATAATAGAGAATATTCTTAAATTTGATATTCTTTTATAATTTTTATCATTTTGAAAATTCAAGTTTTTAGTAAATATTGATAAAACTTTATGTACTTTTCTCCTTGACATAATAAACAAAACTATGAGTACAGGAATAAATACATACAAAACTATAAATTTAAAATCTCCAAAAAACATATCATTTCCATTAAAAATAAAATATTATTAATATTATACCTATATTTGGTATAATATCAATATGCTAATCTTTCATAATAATAACCATTAAATTTAGAATATATTAAAAAGTATATTATCATTTTAATTAACATGTTGCTTTAGCAATAGAATTTTATATATAAATATCCTATCATTATTTTCATAAGATATTAGAAGATGATAAAAGATAATCAATATAATAAAGGATACTATAGATGAAAAGAAGAATAATAAAAATTGATGAAGATAAATGCACAGGCTGCGGAATATGCATACCTGATTGTCCGGAAGGAGCTTTACAGGTAATAGACGGAAAGGCAAGACTTATAAGCGATTTATTTTGTGATGGGCTTGGTGCTTGTATAAAGGCTTGTCCTGAAAATGCTATGGAAATAGAAGAGAGAGAAGCTGAAGAATATAATGAAAGCAAAGTAATGGAAAATATCGTAAAAGGCGGAGTTAATGTTATAAAGGCTCATCTTGAACATTTAAGAGATCATGGAGAAGATAAGCTGTTTAATGAAGCTGTAAAATATTTAAAAGATCATAATATGGAGGTTCCAAACATGGAAGAAAATAAACATTGCGGCTGTCCGGGAAGCATGCAGAAAGATATGAGAAATCAATTCAGAGGTGAAAATAATAATAACAATGTACAAATGACTTCAGAATTAAGAAATTGGCCTATACAATTAAAATTAATGAATCCTAATGCTAATT
Organism: uncultured Brachyspira sp.; assembly: GCA_949287565.1. Classification (GTDB taxonomy): domain Bacteria; phylum Spirochaetota; class Brachyspiria; order Brachyspirales; family Brachyspiraceae; genus Brachyspira. Next base: position 331 of record CASEHG010000235.1, on the reverse strand, counting down.
ATTTAGATAATGCAGATTTACTTATAGCTGCTGACTGTGTACCTTTTTCTTATCCGAATTTTCATTCAAGATTTTTGAAAAATAAAACTCTTTTGATGTTCTGCCCAAAATTAGATACTGATATAGACAGTTACATAGAAAAACTAGCTAACATATTTACAAATAAAAATATTAAGTCTATATCTATAGTAAGAATGGAAGTTCCTTGCTGCGGAGGTGTTGAGATGATAGTACAGAAGGCTCTTGAAATTGCTAAGAAAAATATAATAATTAAAGAGTATATAATTTCAATAGACGGAAATATAATTTAATAATATATTTTTAATTAAAT
>CASEHG010000234.1 GCA_949287565.1 uncultured Brachyspira sp. | reverse complement strand
GCAAACTAAATTCTTAGAAGAAGAGAAAGAAAGTTTAAACAACCTCAAAGAAGAACTATCTAATAATTTTGATAATAAGATAGACGAAAAAATTGATGAAAAGATAGAAAAAAACAATGCTAATTATAACAGCATAATGCTAGAACAGAATCTTAAAAACTTTAAAGAGTTATCAGATTTAAGAAAAGGACATAAAGATTTAGAAGATTCCATCAATGAAAATATTTTGAAATATGATGAATTAATAAGTCAATTAGAAAGTAAAATAGCAAACTTTAATAATAGCAAAGAAGAATCATTCTTGGATGATGAGAATAATTGCAATAATTATAATATTGATGAAAAAATCGATGAGAAGATAGAAAAGAATAATGCTAATTATAATAGCATAATGCTAGAACAGAATCTTAAAAACTTTAAAGAGTTATCAGATTTAAGAAAGCATTATAAATATTTGGAAGAAGAAATTAATAAACTCGCTAATAGAGATAATCATTATAATACTAATGATACTAACTTTGAAGAGTTTGCTGATATTATCAATAAAAGATTGAATAATCAGGAAGCTAAAAATGATGAGTTTATAAAAGCGGTAAATGATATTCTAAACAGAAATAATATAAAGTATGAACAGCTGCTTGACTCAGTAAATAGAAAATCTGAAGTTAATAATGTTAGAAATAATTCTGAATATGTTAGGTATGTGAAAAATACTGATGATAGATGCAGAGATATTAATGATAATAAAGTAGCTAAAGATATTAAGAGATTAGATAAAAAAATAAGCGATGTTGCTATATTATCCATTTCTATTTTTGCAATTATAGTTGTGATATTTTTAGCTTATCAATTGCTATAATTTTTATTAAGATGTACTAATATATGGATATGTTTTTAGATAATAAAGCTGATAAATTCGTTTATGAGAGAGAATATTTATCATTAGGCTATAAATATATATGCGGCATTGATGAAGTAGGAAGAGGCTGTTTATTTGGACCTGTTACAGTTGCTGCTGTTATAATGCCTTTAGAACTTTATGATGAAATAGAATTAATAGATGAAAATATAGTTGAAGGCGTAGATGATTCAAAAAAAATATCTGCCAAAAAAAGAGAAGAGCTTTATGATAAAATTATAGATAAGGCTTTATGCTATAGCATTTATTCTGTTGATTCAAACACTATAGATGAGATAAATATTTATAATGCTGTAAAACTCGCTATGGTTAATGCTGTTAATAATTTGAATATTAAGCCTGATATATTATTAATAGATGCGGTAAAATTGGATACAGATATAAAACAATGCTCTATAACTAAAGGTGATTCTAAATCATATAGTATAGGATGTGCAAGTATATTGGCAAAAGTATATAGAGATAGAATGATGAATGAACTTCCTGATTCTTATCAGAAGTATAAAGTTGCAAAAAATAAAGGTTACGGCACTAAAGAGCATATGAAATATATAGAAATGTACGGCCCTAGCGATATGCATAGATATTCTTTTGAACCTATAAAATCAAATTATAAAGAAACAGAAAATGATTTATTATTATAAAATACTTGTTTTTGATAATTTTTATGATAATATATTTATATGATTAATATTATAAAATTTTTAGCTACAGATTTTGACGGTACTTT
>CASEHG010000233.1 GCA_949287565.1 uncultured Brachyspira sp. | reverse complement strand
AATATCTAAATTTTTTTGTATTTTTTACAAAAAATATGTTTTTTTTTTTTTGTAAAAAAAAATATTATACTTATCATCTCTAAGTAAAAAATTAAGGAGTTTTAATTATGGGCGGAACCATAGTAATAATTATAGTAGTTCTATATTTGGTAGCTATGTTGCTTATAGGTGTATATTCTAGTAAAAAAATCAGCAACAGCAATGATTTTGCATTAGCCGGAAGGAATTTGGGACCTGTACTTTTGGCTGGAACTTTAGCTGCTACAAATATTGGCGGCGGTACTTCATTAGGTTTAGCAGAACAGGCTTTCGGTAAATGGGGGCTTTCTGCTGTTTGGTATGTAATAACAGCTTCTATTGCATATCTTGTTTTAGCATTTTTAGCTCAAAGATTCAGAAATGCAATGGTTACTACTGTATCAGAATATTTTTATAAAAGATATGGTAAAGCAAATGCATTAGTTACTTCTATTATAATGGGGCTTCCTATGATAGGTATAACAGCAGCCCAAATAATAGCTTCAGCAAGTATATTAACAGTTATGACTGGCTGGAATTATAAATTATCTGTAGTTATAGTTACAATAGTAGTTACTGCATATTCCTCTATGGGAGGACTTTGGGGAGTTGCTTTTACAGATTTGATTCAAGGTTCATTAGTATTTATAGGAAGTTTAGTTGCTATACCTTTTGCTTTGAATTACGCAGGCGGTTTTGATCATGTACTTGCAAATTTAACACCTGCACAAAAATCTTTTACTGCAGGTATGGGTTGGCCTACTATAATATCATTAACCATAATGTATATTGCTTCATATTCTGTAGGTCCTGAAATTAGTCAGAGATTTTTTTCTGCTAGGGATTCTAAATCTTTGATGATAGGTTCTTTAGTCGGCGGATTGGTATGTATAATTATATTCTTTATTCCCAGCATTTTTGGGTTTGATTGCTTCAAGTGTTGTTAAAGACGGACTTCTTACTTCTGAACTTCTTACTTCTGAAGGTACTAGATATATACTTCCTGTACTTGCTATGCATACAATGCCTCCTGTAATAGTGGGTTTATTATTTTCTGCATTAATATCTGCTACTATGTCATCAGCTGACTCTGATATGCTTGCAGTATCAGTAATAGCTACAAATGATATATACAAAAAATATATTAATAAAGATGCTACTGATAAACAATTACTTTTCCTTGGTAGAGCATGTATGGTTGCTGTTGGGCTTATATCTATGTTTATAGCTTTCAAAGCTTCAAACTTAATAACAATATTAATGTTCTCATTCAGCTTGCGTGCTGCAGGTGTATTTATACCATATTTATTTGGAAACTACACAAACAAAAAACTTTCTGCGGTTGCTAGTATGGGTTCATTGATAGCCGGAAGTGTTGTTACAATATTCTTCCAATACAATAAAAATATTAATTTATTCGGTGTCGACCCTATAATACCTGGTATAGTTGCAAGTTTAGTAGTATTCTTAGTTCTTTCTGCTATAATACAGCCTAATCCTGATTCTGCAAAAACTGAATAGAATTTTAATAAAAAATAGATAGTTAATAAAAAAGCGTATATAAGAATATATAAATCTTTTATACGCTTTTATTTTTATTTATATTCTATTTATTTAACGCACGGTAAGCATATTTTTAAACATAATTAAAATTCTATTATTACATCATCTTATATACAAAATGTATTAAGCGTGCGTGGGTAGCATTATAAATTTAAATAACACTTGGGCGGGTGCTATATTTTCTAATTTAATAAAAAAACAAATTTAAATTATAATTTCAAAAATAAATTATAAATATTAAAGGGCGGGGTATGTAATTAAAGTTAAAAAAATTAATTACATTTGCCAACCCTTTATATTTTTTAATCTCATTTGTCATTTTGTGTTACTTTTCTTTTTTATTTTACTTTGTTATTATGACACCCACCCAAGATTTTTTTAAATTTATTGTATTATCCACCGCACGCATAGGAAAATTTATAATATAGATTAATTATAAATTGAAATTTTAATTATTGATAAAGTTTTATTAACCGTGCGTTAAAATATCTAAAAAATCAATATATACCTAAACAAATATACTTTGTCAGAAATAATTTTTTTTAATTTTAAATATCTGCAGGGCTTTGCCCCGCACCCCACTTCTTTTGGTGTCCCAGGCGAAGCCCGCCTACGGCGAGAAGCAAAAAGACTATATT
>CASEHG010000232.1 GCA_949287565.1 uncultured Brachyspira sp. | reverse complement strand
CTTTGAATGCTTTTCCTAAAGAAGTAAAGAATGTACCAGTTACAGGCTGAATACCATTTATAACCATTAATGCCATATATATCCTCATATATTCTTCAGCAAAATGAAAATACAATTCGTTTCCGTCACCGAATATGGAAACAATTTGTCTAGGGAAGAATTGAAATAATAAAAATGCAATGAATGTTATAATACTTGTTATTATGATAGTATATTTATATGTTTCAATAACTCTGCCGTAATTTTTAGCCCCGTAATTAAAACCTATTATAGGCTGACTTCCTTGAGAAGCTCCTATAACAAATGACATTACAAGCATATTGACTTTTGAAATAATGCCTGCTACAGCCAAAGGAATATTTCCTCCGTATATAGAATTAGTACCATAATAACTAAGTACATTATTCATAGTGATTTGAACGGCCATCATTGCTAATTGATTAAAACCTGATGATGAACCTAAAGAAAATATTTTTACTATGTTTTTAGGATCAACTTTAAAATTATCTCTTTCAAAAGTTATATGTTTGAATCTAAATAAATATCTAAAAACTATAGCAAATGAAATGAACTGTCCTATTATTGTTGCAAGTGCTGCGCCTGATATACCCATATCGAATTTAAATATTAAAATAGGATCTAATATAGTATTCACAATGGCACCGGTAAGAACTGACATCATAGAATATTTAGGGCTTCCGTCTGCTCTTATTATATGGCTCATCATTGTAGAAAATATAAATGGTATAAATCCGAATGCGGTTATATTAGTATATTCAATTGCATAAGGTAAAACTTCTTTTGTAGAGCCAAACATAACCATAAAATTTTTATTAAAAAGTTTTACTATCATAGTGAATATAAAACCTAATACAAGTGCAGATACTACGGCATTACCTATAAACGTAGCAGCTCTTTTATTATTTCCCTGTCCTAATAATATACTGTACATTGAAGCACTTCCAAATCCATGAAACAATGCTATAGACATACAAATTATTGTAAGAGGAAAAGCAACATTTGTAGCAGCATTACCATTAATACCTATTCCCTGACCTATAAATATTTGATCTACTATATTATAAAGAGAACCTACAAGCATTGATATGATACTTGGGGTTGCATATTTAAATAGAAGTTTATATGGTTTTTCATAGTATAAAGGATTAGAAACTACATCATTATTCATAAATAAAATCCGTTATATAAAAAATAATTCTATTAAGTATATTATTTTTTTATCGTTTTTTCAATAAGAAAAGATTACTATAATAATAACTTGAATATTAAATAATATACAATATAATATAGAATCTACTTTTATATTTAAGGTGCGTATATGAATATACTTGACAATGTGAGCGAAGTTCAAAGAGAAGGAATTTTGCATACAGGAAGTCCTTTACTTCTTTTAGCAGGAGCGGGAAGCGGTAAGACTTTAGTTATTACTAGAAAAATAGCTTATCTTATCAATGAACTTGAAGTAACTCCTGAAAATATAATGGCTGTAACTTTTACAAATAAAGCTGCACATGAAATGAAAGAGAGGGTATGCGATTTACTTCCGGATATTAAGCCAAGCAGATTATTTATTAGAACTTTTCACTCTGCATGTTTAAGAATATTAAAAGAGAATGCACATTTCCTAGGCTATAAATCTAATTTTCTTATTTTAGATGAGGGAGATAAATCATCAGTTATTAAAAGAATAATGAAAGAAGAGGAAGTGCCAAAGAGTATAGGGCAGAAAATTATAACAAGATTTATATCTAATGTTAAAAATGGAATAGATGACGGTATAGTTTTCGACAGGGATATTTTTGAAAATGTTTATAAAAAATATACAGAGTATGAACTTAATGAAAATGTAATGGACTTTGATGATTTAATTTTAAATACTATAAAATTGTTTGAACAAGAAAATAAAGTTTTAAATTATTATAGAAACAGATTTAAATATATTTTGGTAGATGAGTTTCAGGATACCAATCCACAGCAGTATAAATTAATAAAATTATTAACTCAGGATGCAGATAATGATTTAACAGTTGTAGGCGATGATGATCAGAGTATATATGCATTCAGAGGTGCAGATGTTTTGAATATACTTGATTTTGAAAAAGACTATCCTAATACAAAGATAATTCGTCTTGAAGAAAATTATAGATGTCCTAAGGATATTGTAGAAGCTGCTTTGAGTGTAATAAAAAATAATACTAATCGTCATGAAAAGAATGTGTTTTCAAATAAGCCTAATGAGTTTAAAATAGAAAATTGGATTTGCTACAGTGATTTAGAAGAGGCTAGAAGTGTAGTTAATGAAATAGAATCTTTATTTGATAATGGATTTGAGGCAAGGGATATTGTTGTATTATTTAGGACAAACAGTCAGTCTAGAGCTTATGAAAAGGAGTTAAGGCTTCATTCTATAAATTATAAAATAGTTGGCGGCGTAGGATTCTTTGAGCGTATTGAAATAAAAGATGCAATTTCTTTTTTAAGGCTTATGACAGGTTTCGGCGATAACTTCAGTGTAAGGCGTACTATAAATGTTCCGCCTAGAGGAATAGGGGAGAAGAGCTTCAGCAATTTTGAAACTTTTGCAAATACTAGAAAATTAACTCTTTACAATGCTATTGATTATATTGATGAATCAGGACTTTCTAAAAAAGCTATTTTGAATATAAAAGCCTATAAAAATATTATAGAAGAATATGCTGTGAAAATAAAAGAAGATATCATAAACGAAGATGGTATTCATATAGAATTATTGTTCTTTGAGTTTTTAAAAGACATAGATTATTTTTCAATATTCAAAGGCGATGGAAATGAGAGGGTAATAACTGCGGAAGAGAATATTAAAGAGCTTTTCAGAGGTTTTTATGATTATAAATCAATGGAGCCTAATGCCACACTCATAACGTTCTTAGAAGAAAATACTTTATACAGAGATTTAAATACCAATGATGATAAAGAAGATTATGTAACATTGATGACTATTCATAATGCTAAGGGTTTGGAATTTGATGTGGTATTCATGACAGGAATGGAGCAGGGAGTTTTTCCTCATTATTTTTCGCTTGAAGAAGAGAAAGGCATTGATGAGGAGAGAAGGCTTTGTTATGTAGGCATCACAAGGGCAAGGCGTAAACTTTATCTTACATACTCCAAAAAAAGAAGGGTAAGCACTGGTATAATGGAGCAGATTCCTTCTTCATTCTTAATGGAGATACCTAAAAAATTAATGCTTATAAAAGAAAAGGCTAACTATTATTCCGGCAGCTATATGGATATAGACGAAGATGCTTTTGATTATTGATTTTTTAATGATTTAAAAATTTAAATTAACGCACGCTGAGCTGAACTTTATATATAGTAAAATTATAATTCATAATCAATTTATATATTTAGTTTTGTTATACGTGCGGTATGCAGTCTTTAAATTTAAAATCCGCTTGGATGGGTTTCTAAAAATTCTAATGAGATAATAAAGAATTAAAAAGTTTGTATTCTATATAAAAACTATAAGACTAAAGGGTGGGGAGTTGATAAGAAATTAAACTTAAAAAATAAATAAAAAAGCGGTAAAGCATATACACTCTGCCGCTTTTATTTTTTAATAATTATATATACTATTAAATTATAATTTTTCTAAAACTTTTTTAGCAAATACAGCCCCAAAACCTATAACAGCAACAACAACTACTAATTGGAAAATGCCTTCTATGATATCATCTAAATTGTATAACATATAATGCATTCCGAAGAATCTTGAAGAGAATATGAATAATCCTATTAATGCCAATACAGCAATTACAGCCATAACTATAAATAAGCCTTTAGTAGATTTACTATTTTTTTCTTTAACAACTATAACATCTTTTTTATCATTATTAGATTCACTTTCATTTGATTTTGATTCTTTATTGTCTTTAGAATCTATTTTTTTGAATAAAACAATAGCAAACATTATCATCACAGCAAATACTGCTATCTTTAATAATGCCTCTAGAACTTCATCAAAATCATGCATTAAATAAAACATATAATACTGCAAACCTAAAAATCTTATAGCCGCTATAAATAATGCAGCTGCAGCAATCGAAGCAGAAATAATTATAAACTTTTTTGATTTTACAACAGACATTATATTATTTTTCATAATTCCTCCTTTAATCAAAAATAAATTATCTTATTCTTTTTTTATCATCTTTTAATTTATACTCAGGTTTTAATTCATAAACTTTTTCGTATCTTGGATCATTTTCTCTGCTGTCTATATTGCTTTTTATATTATTTGGAAGTCTTCTCTCTCTTCTGTCATAATCTCTCATATCATATTCATATCGCATATCTTCTTCTTTGATTCTTTCTCTTCTATTATTTCTTTCATTTCTATAATCATCTTCATAATCATCATAATCTCTATTACTTCTCATTCTATTATCATAATCATCTTCATAGTCATCATCATAATAATAATCATCTCTTCTTCTCATTTTTCTTCTTCTGCTTGGTTTTCTGTAATCATCATCTCTGTTGCTTTTTCTTATCTTTCCTGAAGTATTGTCATCTTTCAAAACTTTTTTTATAAAATATATCACAGCTAGTATTACAACAACCATGAGTATAAGCTTTATTATATCTTCAATGAAATCATCTACATCATCTATTAAATCAAAGCAGTATAGATTTGCAGCCATAATCAAATTAAAAATAAAAGCCTTTAATCCTAATTTTTTCATTACTTACTTTCTCCCATTAATTTTTTCTTATTTATTATCTGTCATCAGAATTATTATCTTTTTTAACATATTTTTTGAATATATATACTACTGCTGCTATTATTACTACAATACCAATTATTTTTGCCAAATCATCAAAAATAAAATCAAAAGTATCTTCTATTAAATCAAAAGAGTATAAATTGGCCGTCATAATAAAGGCAGATACTAAAGCCATTAAACTTAACTTTTTCATATTATTACCTCCTTATTAATCCCTTATAATTAAAGTATAGCACATTAAATAAGTTTTGTAAAGTCAAATTTAAATAAATTTTACAAAAAATATAGTATTGTAAATTAAATGTAAATTAATATGTAATACAAATAATACATTTTAATGCCAATTTAAAATAATTTCTTATATATAAAGAATAGAATTTGCTAAGATCTTAATTATTTTATGTAAATATGTTCAAATGTAAAAAAAATTATTGATTAATAGTTAATATAAAATATAATACTTTTAAATAAAAATATATAGGATAACAGCTATGAAAAAGATTGTAATTATTATTTTATCCATAAGCATGATGTTATTATTTATAGCATGCGGAGGAAAGAAAAATGAAGAAGGAGCTATATATATTAATGTAGGGCCTGAGCCTAAAACTATAGACCCTGCTTTAAATTCTACTGTTGATGCTAATATATATATTCAGCATGTTTTTGAGGGACTAGCTACTAGAGATAAGGATAATAAAATAGTACCGGGTGTTGCTGAAAGTTGGGATATAAGCGAAGATGGTTTAACTTATACGTTTCATATAAGAGATGATGCTAAATGGTCTGATGGTAAAAAGATTACAGCAGATGATTTTGTTTATGCTTGGCAGAGAGTAGTTGATCCTGTTACTGCAAGCGAATATGCCTATCAATTTGAACCTGTTTTAAATGCTATGGACATTAATTCCGGTAAGAAGCCGGTTTCTGAATTGGGTATTAAAGCTATAGATGAAAAAACTTTGGAAGTAAAATTGAATGCTCCTACAGCTTATTTCTTGGAGTTGGTGGCTTTTTATACATTCTATCCAGTTAGAAAAGATATGATAGAAGAAAATGGAGATAATTGGACACTTTCTCCAGAAACTTATATAGGAAACGGACCTTTTATAATGACAGAAAGAAGAATAGATGATAGAATTGTAGTTGAAAAAAATACTAATTATTGGAATGTTAATAATATAGTACCTGAAAAACTAGTATTTATACTTATGCAAAACGGTACTGCTGCTGTTGCTGGAATAAAAGAAGGTTCTTTGCATTTTGCTAATAATCCTCCGCTTCAGGATATTGAGAATTTAAAAAGCGAAGGTTTAATGCATATATCTCCTTATTTGGGTACATATTATTATTGCTTGAATATTACTAATGATATATTAAAAGATGCTAGAGTTCGTAAGGCTTTAACTTTAGCTATAGATAGAAATTATCTAGTAGAACAAGTAACAAGAGCCGGACAGCTTCCTGCAAGTGCCTGGGTTCCTAGTGGGGTAAATGATGTTGAAGGAGCTGATGGAGATTTCAGAAAGGTAGGCGGTGATTATTACAGCATAAAACCTGAAGATTATCAAAAGAATTTGGAAGAGGCAAAACAACTCTTAGCAGATGCTGGTTATCCTAATGGTGAAAATTTTCCTGTTATAGAATTCAAATCAAATTCAGGAGAGCATATACAAATATTTGAAGCGGTTCAGCAGATGTGGAAAGAGGGACTTGGTATAGATTCTACTATAGCACAGGAAGAATGGGCTACTTTCCAAACCACAAGACAAGAGAAAAATTATGTTATAGCTCGTCATGGTTGGATAGCTGATTATAATGATCCTATGAGTTTTTTAGGTGTATTTTTAAGCTATAGCATACAAAATAATGGCGGTTACTCTAATAAAGCCTATGATGATAAATTGAAACTTGCTATGTCTACAATAGATCAAGATATAAGAATGAAAGCTATGCATGAGGCAGAAGATATACTTATGGAAGATATGGGATTGATACCTCTTTATTTCTATACTGATCCTATTATGCTTAGTAAAAAGTTATCTGATGTTATTTATGATCCTCTTGGAGCTCATAAATTCTATTATGCAAAATTAGCTAAATAATAAAATGAATTGATTTTTACAATATTAAAGGCGGGTTTTTTAATTTTAGAAAAATCCGTCTTTATTTATGTAATTTTCAATATTAGACATTTTTTTAAATTTGTCTTTTTTCTAAAAAATGTTATTATATTAGTATAAAAGTATTTGGAGTTTTGTTATGTTATTAAAGGATAGAAATGGTCTTTATAGAGGTAAGGCTACAATAAAAAATTTTCTTAGTTTTGATATTGATATAGAGGCTTTGGTAGATGAAAAAGGAGATATAAAAGTAACTACAATAGCACCTATAGTAGGTAAGATAAGCCATAGTATATCTTTGGGTGCTGATTATGATAAAGATGATTATGACATGAAATTTGTAGAGGATATTTTTCATATAAAATTTGATTCCAATAATTCTATAGAAATAGAACTTCCTGAAAAAATCAATGGAAGTTTGATAGTAACTAGGAATGTTGTTTTAAATAGAGTATAAAATAAAAATCAGTTCTTTTAATATTTTTTAAAGAACTGATTTTTTATATATTTGTATAGAAAAAAGTTTTATTATAAAAAAATAACCTTATTTGCCTTTATTTAATAACTGAACAACTGATGTACAAATTCTAGTAAGTGGTATTTATTTAGGGTATTGGGCCAGCAGGGACTTGAACCCCGGACCCGATGATTATGAGTCATCTGCTCTAACCGACTGAGCTACTGGCCCCTAGTTCTTAAGAAAAATCTTCTTTAGATTTGAGTATTATAAAATAATTATAAAAAAAGTCAATAGTTAAACGATAATTTTTTTATTTTTTTATGTAAATACCATATTAAATGCTTTTTTGTATATTTACTATTGACTTATAGAAATAAATTTACATAATAAGTTAATATATAGCAAAAATACATGAAGGGAGTATGTTTATTATGAAGGTTGACAAAGTTTATTCAATATATTATAGTGCCACAGGTACTACTCAGAAGATAGTTTCTTATATAGGCGAAAATATAGCCAAGAAACTTAATGTTGAATTTGAAAAGTATAATTTTAGTTTACCAAAGAAAAGAGAAGGAGTTTTGCAATTTAAAGAAAATGACTTGGTAATATGCGGAACTCCTACTTATGCTGGAAGAATACCTAATGTTATGCTTCCATACTACAAGAATAACATTAAGGCTAGTGGTGCTTTAGCTATACCGGTTGTATTATATGGAAATAGAAATTTCGATGACTCTTTAATAGAGCTTAGAAATACTATGCAGGAAAATGGTTTCTATACTATAGCTGGTGCAGGTTTTATTGGGGAGCATGCTTTTTCTTATGTGCTTGGTGCTGGAAGACCTGATGACAAAGATATGGCTATTGCTGCCGAATTTGTTGACAAAGTTGTTGAAAAAATTCAAAATATGACTGATATTCCTAAAGAACCTATTAAAGTGAGAGGAAATGATCCTATTCGTCCTTATTATATGCCTAAAGATAAAAATGAGCATGCCATAGATATATTAAAAGTTAAGCCTAAAGTAGATACTTCAAAATGTACTAACTGTAAAACTTGTGCTCATGTATGTCCTTTAGCTTCTATTGATTTTAATGACATTACACAATATGTTGGCAAATGTATTAAATGCGGTGCTTGTATAAAAAAATGTCCTGAGCATTGCAGATATTATGATGATGAAGGTTTCTTATACCATCAGCATGACTTAGAAGATGAGTTTAAAAGAAGAGCAGAGCCTGAATTATTCTATTAATTAATTTATAATTAAGTAAAAAAATAAGCCCTGAAATTATTTCGGGGCTTTTTATTTATCTTATATAACTTAAAAAATTAAAAAATTATTCTTCTTCTGATGAGTCGCTGTCATCTTCTTCTGTATTTCCGGAGGCCTCTCTCAACACTTGTTTTATAGCATCAAATATTTCTCTTGCTTTTACTTTAGTTACATCTGATGTTTTAGTTTTTTTAGTTATAGATGCTTTCTTCAATATCATATCGCCATATACATTGCCTATTCCGCTCAATATTAAAGGGTTTTTTATGAGCTTCTCTACTGTAGTATCATTATCTGCTAATAATTGACAGAATAAATTATAATTGAATTGTTTAGTAAGAGGATCATATCCTATTTGAGGCATTGTTGTAGAATCTTTCCAAATAGGTATTATTTTAGTTATTTCATTTTTATCATTACCGTCATCTACAACGAAGAAATTGCCATGATCAGTTTCCAATTTTAATATGCTGTTTTCATAATCATCATCTTCAGTTAATACAAATGAGCCATTAGGACCTAAGTCTACAAGCATAGCGTCTTGAGAAAACTGAAAATGCATATATCCGCCGTATCTTAGAACATCTATTATTTTCTGTCCTTCTATATCTTCCATTTCTTTGTATTGTTTATCTATGGCTACTATTTTATTTATATAAGAATAGCAAATTTCACCTTTTATTGAGTTTATTAATGTAATTAAATTTGGCAGTTCTTTCATAACTTCTAATCTTCCTAATAGTATTATGTTTACTTTATATTTTAGCATGAAAGAAAAAAAAATCAAATTTTATAATATAACTATAGGGGTATATTATGAATTTAATAAAAGCTTGGGCGGGCGTTATCATTTCTAAATTCGTATTTAGATAAAATAAAATTAAAATTTCATAGTAAAATATTGAGTCAAGAAGGGCGGGGAATTAGAATAAATTAAAAAGCCTGCATTTGATTTATACAAACACAGGCTTAATAATTCTTATATTATAAATTAAAAAATCTTCTTAACTATTATAGTTTCATCTCTTCCGGCGCCTACTGAAACAATAGATATATCTGTTTCAATAACTTCGCTTAATCTCTTGAGATATTTTTTAGCATTTTCCGGAAGTTTATCATATTCTCTAATATCTCTTGTGCTAGTTTTCCAGCCTTCGAACTCTTCGTATACAGGTTCAGCCTTTGAAAGCACTTCTAAATCTGCAGGATATCCTTCCAATATTTCACCATTATATTTATAGGCAACACATATTTTTAATTTATCTAATTCATCTAATATATCAAGTCTAG
>CASEHG010000231.1 GCA_949287565.1 uncultured Brachyspira sp. | reverse complement strand
TTATAAAGCCTATAGGTAAAGATAAATACTCCAATATGTTTTTTATATTCTCATAATTTATAAAAATAATTAGCCCTGTAATTATAACAGATACAATGAGTATTATTTTGGCAGCAATTAATTCTTTTTTAGGTAAGCTATTTTTTAATAATAATATAAAACTAAGTAAAAAACCTATGATCAGAGAACCTATAAACATAATAAATACTCTATCTTCTTCAAGGTCAAGATCAACATCTCTGTATCTTCTTATGTTTTGATACTTAATATCAGAGTCTGTATTATAATTATCTTCTATTATATAGTTATCTTCTATATAAGTTAAATTATAAATATTAGTTTCTTTCGTTTTATTATTATTTTTTATAAAGTCATTATAAAATATGTAAGAAATTATAATGAATATTAGTATAATAGTTAATCTATTTCTTTTTAAGAAGTTCATTTTATTTCCTGAATATAACCTATAATATAATTTTACTATAATTTAAAACAAGTATTATTTCAATACTAAAAGATAATTGAGATAAAAATATATTTTTTACATCCTTGAATAATAAGCGATTTTATTATATAATATTTGATTATATTTGTAATATTAAAGAATTTTAAATATTATGTAAAGTTATTCAATGTAGTATGAGTATTTGCACTTTTTGGTACTTGACAAAGTCCACCTCGTAAGGTGTGCGGCGGGAAAAAGTACAAAATTAAATAAACTCTATGCTGCATATAATCCACAATAAAATACAATAAATAATGTAAAACTATTTATAATAAAAGAGGAAATAACTAAATGGCAAAACTTTCGCATCTGGAAAAAGAGTACATCAAAGCTAATTATAAAAGTAAAAGCATTGATGAACTTACAAAAAAATTAGAAAAAGACAGAGAGTTAATAGAAGAATATATTAATAATCTGCAAAGTAATCAAAAAAATAATACAAAAACTAATAAGAAAGAAAAAGTAAATAAAGAAAACGGCGGAAATATACTTTCTAAATTATTTTCTAAGAAAGAAAATCAGGAACCTATTTATAAGAGATATGAAATTAAACCTTATCATCTTTCAAAAATAGACGCTATATTTGCTGCTGTTGCTTTTCTTTTCACATTCTTTTTGTATTTGTTCACATTAACTCCTTCACTTTCAGCAGGTGATAATGGAGAGCTTACAACCGCTGCTTACTTCTTGGGAGTAGGGCATGCTCCGGGATATCCTTTCTATACTTTGATGTCCAAATTATTTACTTATATACCTTTTGGAAATATTGCTTGGAGAACTAATTTATTCTCAGGTACTTGTGCAGCAATAGCAATGATTTTCTTCTATCTTATTATGGTAAAAGTATTAGGACAAAACAGAGTTGAAAGAGGATTCTCTCCTATAGTACAGATACCTGCACTTTTTGCGAGCATTGCTTTTGCTATATCTGATAATATGTGGGCACAGGCTACAATGGCTGAGGTTTACAGCTTGAATATACTTCAAATAGCTTCTATGCTTTTAATACTTGTTTACTGGTTTGAAAATGTGTGGAAGCATGCCAATGATGAAGTACCTTATTATGGAAATAAATATTTAATGGCTTTCGGCTTTCTATATGGTGTGGCACTTGCAAATCACCATGTAACTTTGCCTTTCGCTTTTGCTCCTCTTTTGTTTATAGCCGGTGTTTTATTTTTGGTACATAAAGATAGATATATCAATCATATAGAAACTTCAATTATATCAATATTTGTATTTTTAGTATTATTATTTATAGGCGGATTCGGATACTATAGATTTATTATGAATTATGAGGCTTATTTATATTTCCCTCCTGGAGTAGCTTCAAATGATTCAATATTCTCTATAATATTCAAGCCTTTCGCTGATATGAATATAATGAGCGATATATTTACAGCATTAGCCAATGGTTCTTATTTAAGACCTGATATGATACAGAATTTAAAATCGCCATTCTATCCTACTTTATATAAAGGTATGTTCTTAGTATTCTGGCCTTTATTCTTAGTATTAGTTTGGTGCTTAGTATATAGATATTTCTTATGCAAAATAGATAAATTCAATAATGATAATGACTTTATCACAGGAATATCAATATCTTACTATAAAATGCTTTTAATGCTTGCGGTAGGTGTTATGATATATGCATACATGCCTATAAGAGCCAGAGCATTGCCCCCTCTAAACTGGGGACAATTAAATGAACCTTCAGGCTGGGAGAATTTAAGCTATTTATTTAGTATGATACATAGAAAACAGTACGGAGCTTCAGGAAATGATATTGCTGCAGCCTTCATACTTCACCCAGAACAGGTATCTGCTTTAATAAATATATTCAAAACTCAATTAACAGTATTAGGCTTATTATTCTTAATACCCGGATTATTCCAGATATTCAAGAAGAATAAGTTTATAGGTATATTCTCTGTATTCGGACTTTTGAGTTTCGGTGTATCTTTAATGGCATATACTAATCCTCCTCCAAGTGTAAGAACTTTATCATTTGTAGAAGTTTTCTTCTTACCAGCAACTTTATATATGCTTGTAATAATAGGTTTCGGTATTCAGTGGTATATGGAATATTTCAATACTAATATAAAAAACGTATTGAAAAAACCTTCAGAAGAAACAGCAGATACTGCATTAAAGCCTTATCATGCTATATCACTTGCTGCAATACTTTTAATAATGATACCTATATTCGTTATGAATTTAAGCCGTAATAATAACTCAAAGGACTTCAGCAACCATGACTATTCATACAATATGATGAACTCTCTTCCAGATAATGCTATATTTGCTACAGAGGGAGGAGATAACCAAGTATTCGGACTTGTATATTATACTATGGTAGAAAGAAGAAGACCAGATTTGAAAATATATGACCAGAAAGGTAATGTATTTGAAAGGATATATGGTAACCTTATGAAAACAGACGGCAGATGGCTTGGAGATATAAGCGATGCTGTTGATAAAGACTTTATAGAATCAGGCAGACCTTATTATATGGCTTGGAGAAGGGACGGACTTTATAGACTTGGAGATTATTATTTCAAGGCTTATGGTTTGGTATTCAAAGTTCAGCCTATTAAATATGCTTTAGTTGATGAATTAGAGTTCTTTAAAGTTCTTACTGTTAATGATTATAAAGATATTGCTAAAGAGCATTTAAAAAGAGATTATGAGAATGCAAAGATAGCAGCGGACTTAAATGCATTATTAGATGAGGGTTTAATTTCGGTTGCAAGAAAAAATATATATGACGGAAATGAAGAGATAACTTTCGTAAAAATGTATGAACTTCCTTTCCCTCAATTCAAAACAGAAGAAGATTATTGGAACAGCTATACTATGCAGGGAACTGCTGAAGAAATATCACATTATGACTTCCTAACAAGAGAGATATTCGTTAGTTCTTATTCTTTAGCTAGAATAGATTTATATAATAGAAGAATAAAAACTTATCAGAAATTACTTGGCTTTATGGGTAATGGCGATGTTGCTAAAAATGGTATGACAAGAGCAGAAGCTAATCAAAAAATAGCAGAATTTCAGGATTTAAAGAAACAAGAAGAAGACAGAATGCTTACAATAGGCTTTGATATGTCTAATGTATATTTTGCAATAGGAAATCAGGCTATTATGGACGGCAATTATGAAAGAGCTGCTTTAATGTTTGAAGAGCTTATAAAGTTAGAAAAACTTATTTATCCTGCTTATTTCAATTTGACTGCTTCTTATGAATATTTAGCACGTTCTAAAGACACTCGTTATGATAAAGAGGCAGAATATTTGAATAAAGCTAAAGAAACTCTTGAAAGAGCAGAAAAAACTTTCCATAGAGGAAAAGATATGGGAAATGCTGCAAGAGAACAGAATCAAACTTATCAGCAGATAAAACAATTTATGGCTAGAATAGATGCTCAGCTAAAAACTACAAGACAGCAGGCTGATAATCTTAAAGCTCAGGCTATGAAAGAAGATACTTTTGAAAGCTATTCTTCTTATGCTAATTATATATATCAAAATAGACAAGATATAGAAGAAACTTTATGGGCTAAATTAGAAGCTAAGAAGAGAGCAAGAAGCAAAGATCATATAATAGGTGTTAATAAAGATATATCAATACTTTATGCTAATTTAGGTGATACAGCAAGTTCTATAACTATATTAAATGATACTTTAAAAATGCCTGATTTGACTAGAGATGAAAGAAGAGGCATAGAGTTCGATTTAGCTAATATTTATCTAAACAATAAAATGTATGATGAAGCTATAAGCACATATTCAAAATATACTAATGAGCTTACTCAAGACGGGGCATTTGCTTTATATGCTATAGGTCATATATATATAGAACAAAATAAAATTATAGAGGCATTAAATATTTATAATGACTTCAAAAGAATAATGTCGCCTTTAGCTGCTAGTAATGATGTTATAGCTAATTTAGATAAAGATGTTGAAAGCAGAAGACTTCAAATAATGCAGTATTTAGGTACTATGAATAATAATTAATTTATAATAATAAAAAATTAAAAGGCTTGCTTATAATAGCAGGCCTTTTTTGTTTTATAATAATCAAATTTTATTGATTATTATTAAAAAATAAATAAGAAAAATAAATGTATTGTCAAATCAATTGATGACGATAATAAATAAAACGAAATTATAATGGAATATATTTTATGAAAAAAATCTATTTATTATTATTTTTATTTATTTTTATATCTATCAATGCCTATAGTCAGGATAATACTGCATCTATGGTAAAATCTATGCAGATAGAAGATTTTGCAGATATATCTATATCAGATGAAAATTCTACTATGACATTTCAAGAGTTAGCAGAAAATTATGCATCTATTATTATGAATAAAAATGCTACTCCTGATCAATTAGAGGCATTAGGCAGTATAATTAAATTATGGATGGACACTTTAGCTGCAAATTATACAAGAGATGAAATGTTTAAAGAATACAGCAGAATTACATCTACTTTATCATGCATGTCTATACATTTAATATTAAGAATAGCTATAAAAGACAATAATATTCCTACAGAATCAGCACAGAATAATATATACAATTCCATTAACAATAAATTTATACCATCATTTGCCGAATTTAAAAATGACGGTTGGAAGACAGAGTTTAATTTTTATGTTATTAATATGTCAGCAGCTGTATGCAAATGGTATGAAGATAAATCCAAGAAATTGGACTATCCGGACTTTAAAGTTTGGAGAGACGGCAGCTTCTAAAAAACATTATTCATTATTCAAGGAGGAATTAAATAATGACACAAACAGAAGAGAAGGTAAAAAAAGACCTCAAAAGCCTAATATCTAAATATAAGGAGCAGGCTACTGTAGTAATAAAAAAAAGCAAAGCTGTTTGATTTTATTATTTATTATATTTAGAAAATTATTTTATTTATTTACAGTAAATAAAATTTTATAGTCCCTTCTAAAAATTAGGAGGGATTTTTTTTATTATAAAAAATCAAAAAAAAATTAAAAAATAATGTATTTTTTATTATTATTTATACTGTATAAAAAAACATTTTGTAAAAAATGAATAATAGTACCTTGACAAATAAAGTCTTTTAAGTAAAATGTTAATTATATTTTAAGGAATAAAGTTTAATATGAAAGATATACTATTTTATAATTCACTCACTAGAGAAAAAGAAGTATTTAAACCTATTAATGCAAATGAAGTTGGTATGTATTCTTGCGGTCCTACTGTATATAATTATGCTCATATAGGTAATTTTAGAGCCTATATATTCAGCGACTTACTTAGAAGAGTATTAGAGGATTATGGATATAATGTTAAACTTGTAATGAATTTAACTGATGTTGATGATAAGACTATAAAAAATTCTAAAGAGAATCATATATCTTTGAATGATTATACAAAGAAATATAAAGAAGCATTTTTTGAAGATATAAAGACATTAGGAATAAAAAAAGCTACAGTAAATCCTGCAGCAACAGATCATATAAAAGAAATGATTGATATTATAGAACTTCTTAAGAAAAACGGACATACTTATGAATCAGATGGTTCTGTTTATTTTAAGATAAGCACATTCCCTCAATATGGAGAATTGGCTAATTTAGATAAGCAGGAATTACTAGACGGAGCTTCCGGACGTGTTCTTAATGATGAATATGATAAAGAGAATGCAAGCGACTTTGTACTTTGGAAGGCATATACAGAAGATGACGGAGATGTTTATTGGGATTCTCCTTTTGGAAAGGGCAGACCTGGTTGGCATATAGAATGTTCTGCTATGAGCTGTAAATATTTAGGAAAGCATTTCGATATACATACTGGAGGAGTTGATAATAAATTCCCTCATCATGAAAATGAAATAGCACAGAATGAAGCTGCTTTTAATGAAAAGTTCGTTAATTATTGGCTTCATTGTGAGCATTTAATAGTTGATGGTGAGAAAATGTCTAAATCTAAAGGCAACTTTTATACTCTAAGGGATTTGCTTGATAAAGGGCTTTCTCCTGAAGCTATAAGATACTCGCTCATTAATTCTCATTATAGAAAGCAATTAAATTTCACTATTGAAGGAATTAAACAATCTCAAAGTGCTATTGATAGAGTTAATGATTTGATATTCAGACTTAAAGATATAAATAATACCGAATCTAATGAAGTTAATGAAAATTTATTAAAAGAGTTAGAAGTTTCTAATGAAAAGTTTTCAGACTCTATTTATAATGATTTAAATATATCAGAGGCACTTGGTATATTATTCACTTTGGTGAAAACTGTAAATACATCTTTTGATTCTATTAATATAAGTACAAGAGATGCTATATTAAAATTTATAGAGAGAGTAAACAATATTATAAATTGTTTCAATATAGGTGATACTGATAAAAAAGCAGATAATGAAGATGAAATAAATAAATTAATAGAGGAAAGGACTCTTGCTAAGAAAGAGAAGAATTATCAAAAAGCAGATGAGATAAGAAATCAGTTATTGTCTATGGGAATAGAGATAATGGATACGCCTCAGGGTGTTAAATGGAAAAGAAAATAAATAGAAAAATAAAGGAATTGTGTGGATTTAATAAAGAAAACATTTCAGCATATAGAAGGTATAGGACCTAAAAAAGAAAGTCTTTTATGGGAAGAAGGGGCTATTGATTGGGAAGATACTTTAAAGAATATAAATTATTATGCTATGCCTAGCAGTATGAGAGAGGCTTTGAAAAATGAGCTTCCTAAATCTATTTATAATTATAATTCAAAAAATTATAGTTATTTTTTAAAAAGGTTTCCTGATTCAATAATATATAGACTTTATCCTCTTCTTATGGATAAGACTGTATTTTTGGATATAGAAACTACAGGCATAAAACCGTCCAAAGCACATGTTACTGTTATAGGCTGTTATGACGGCAAAGAGATGAAAGTTTTTGTTCATGGCAGAAATGAGCATGAATTTTTAGATTATATAAAGAATTATTCTATAATTGTAACTTTTAATGGTTCTTGTTTTGATATACCATTTTTAGAGAGATATTTTGCTACAACCATAAAATCTGCTCAAATAGATTTGCGTTTTGTGCTTAAAGATTTAGGATATACAGGCGGACTTAAAAAAATAGAGCAGGATGTAGGTATTTCTAGAGGTGATGACATGGAAGGTGTTAATGGATATACTGCTGTTTTACTTTGGAATTATTATCAAGATACTAAAGATGAAACAGCTATAGATTCATTGATACATTATAATTTATTAGATACTATTAATTTGGAGCATTTGCTTCGTTTGGCATACAACAAATATGCAGAAAGTTATAATTGTCAGCTTTTAGAATATAAGACTTTACCTTCTGTAGATCATTATAAACCTAACAAGAAATTAATTGATGCTTTACACAAAAAGCCTTATAAATATGCTCCTAAAAGCGAAGATTAATAAGCCTGATCCAATATTGTCATTATTGAATCAAAATTCATAGCTCTAGGAAGCTGATCCATTCCGGGATATTGTAACGCCAATTCTGCAACTTTATCAAATTTACTTCTGTCTATATTTATTTCATTAAGTCTTGTAGGTAAATTGATGTTATGAAGGAATTGCTTTATATGCTGTGCTGATTGGTTAGCAATTTCAAAAGGCGTCATTTCAGGGTCTATTCCGTCTATAACATTTGAAAGTACAACATATTTATTAGGTGCAACAGTAATATAATATTCCATAATATGCGGAAGCAATATAGAACATACCATAGATTTATTAACTGCATATACACTGTTTATGGCAATGGATAAAGCCCTTATAGCACCTAAAGAGCTATGACATGCTGAAGTAGCACATAACATGTTGGCAGTTGCTAAAGTTGTTATATTATCTATATTATTACTGTCAGCTATAAGTTTTTTTAAGCCCTGCATACTTATTTTCATAGCATGAACTATTAAAGGCTCTGTTATGCTTGTAAGAGTATTGCTCATATATATATCAAATGATAATGCAAATACTGATAAAGCACTGCTTATAGTATATTTAACCGGTACTGTTGCATATAAAGTAGGGTCTATAATACAATTTGAAGCATATACATTAGATTCATTATTCTGCTTATTTACTTCCTCATATTTATCATAAAGACACATTCCTGTAGATATTTCAGATAAAGAACCTAATATTGTAGGTACTGCTATAATAGGCAAAGGTTTATGGTATACAGGCTGACCATTGATATAATCTGAAGCCTCACCGCTGTTTGTTACTACAATTGCAGCTCCTTTAGCAGTATTTTGTATTTTAAATCCTCCTACTGCTACTATAGATTCTGCTCTGCTGTATCTTACTAAATTCGCAATGATATCTGCAGCATCGCTTGTGCTTGTAGAATTTATATCAGAATAAACCATTACATTGATAAAACTATCATTAAGTTTACTTACTATTTGATCTATTAATCCGGTTTGATTGAATGATGCTCCGTCTGTAACTAATACGGTTCTTCCTCCGTATTTCTTTATTGTATCTGCTAAGCAGTCAAGAGAATCAACTCCGAATGTTATTTTTGTTGGTATATTAAATTCTATTATAGCCATAGTCTTCTTCTGTTATATGTATTTTTATATTTCTTATTATATATCTTCGGAAATATTTACCTTAATTTTTAATGTTAATAGTCAATTAATTTTATACATTTTATCATATTTACATTTGCCGGCCCTTTTTATTTACTGTTTTTTTATACAAGTTCATTGCTCTCTATTCCTACAATAACCTACTTGGTGACTGCGACTCGTTTTTGTATTTTATTTATTTTATATTTCTATAATATTTTTATTAGCAATAATAAAAAATTAAATATTAGTAATGTATAATTTTTAAAGCTATAGATGAGCAGCTGATAACTGACGAAGGAAGTTGTTCGCTCACAATATTTAAAATAAAAATTGTGATCCTCTGGCAAGTTTACTTGACAGAGCCTTTGCATAGCGGGCTAACAAGTTTTATTAGTAATAATAAATTTATCGCTAGCAATAATAATAAAAATTATTCTATTATGTATAAATATTCATCTTTTATGAATGGGTTAATTTCATCAAAGTCAAAAACTATTTCTGTTTCTCCATAAACATAAGCTGTTATGGTATATATAGGCCATACAAAATGCACGCCGTCAGCATAGATGTAAAAAGATGTATCAGCTAAAGTTATTTCATCTAAAGGAACTAAATAACTTTCTTCATCTCTATCTTCTATTGATAAAAGTTTATCTCTCATAATACTTTTTAATTCACTATCATCAAAATCTTTTATAAAATTAGTAACTTCTATTTTTTCACCTGTTTCTAATGAATATACTAAATTATAATTATTGTACACTCCATGTGCTCCGCCTAAATATAGTGTTGAAGTTCTTATTATAGATATAGTTTTATCATTAAAATAAGTTATGCTGATAGATTTACTTGATTCATAGCTGTCAGCTGAATTTGTTACCCATTCATCATAAGGATCACTCATATCATTTTCAAATAATTTTGATATGCTTCCCTTTTTATCATCAAATTCTAAATTTTCATTTCTTTTTAAATTATTTAGATTGAAACCTTCATTTATATCAAAAGAAATTTTATCATATACTTCTAATTTGTTAGTGTCATCAGGTATAAGCAAAAATATAGAATCTTTATATGAGAATGTTGATGCACTTCCATATTCATTAGTTTCAGAAACATCTGAATATGCATAGTTATATACTGCTGCTTTTAATGATGAAGTTGTATTTATTTCTTTTGATGAACTATTTAAAGATTTGGAAGTCATTTTAAATGATGTAATATTTGAATATGTACTTTCTATACTGTCGCCGTTTTCAGCTTCTGCATATATTCTATTATTTGTTATATCAAGAATGCTGTTTTTATCATAGAATTGGTATATATCATTTAAATTTTTATAATTAAAAGCTGCCTTTATTTTTTCATAATTAGGCATTAATTCAGAATCGCTATTTATATAATCAGGCCATCTGTCATTTAAATAAACTGAAAAGAAATCTCCTTCATCATTTTTCATATAATAGTGATGAGATATCCATTCTATATTTTTTGGTGTATAAGAAGTATCATTTTTTGTATTATTATTATTTGATTCTTCGGCTTGTTTTAATTCATTTGTTTTTGTTTCATTGGTTTGAGTTTCTATTGCATTGGTATTGGTTTGATTATTATTTGAACATGATAATATTAAAAGTATAAAAGATAATGCAAGAATATTTCTAATCATAATTGTTTTCCTAAATTTTAAAAAAATCTAGTAAACATAATATTTTATATTGTTGATTTTGTCAATATAAAATATTATTACTATATAGAGAAGTTTTTTATTGACATTATGAAGTTTATGATATAATATGAATAAAATTTATATAATATATTTAAGGGCTTATTATGAAAAGAATATTGATTGTTTTTTTGATGATGTTTTTGGTTATAATATCATGCACTAAAAAATCAGAAACAAATACTGAATCAGTTCCATCTATATCAATAAATTTGGGACCTGAACCTAAGACTATGGATCCTACATTAAATTCTATCAATGTTGTATCGTCTTATATACTTCATGCTTTTGAAGGCTTAACAAAGATAGATTCAAATAATAATGTAAGACCTGGTATGGCAGAAACTTGGGAAATATCAGATGATGGTTTGGTATATACATTTCATATAAGAAAGAATGCAAAGTGGTCTGACGGTAAACCTGTAACAGCTCATGATTTCGAGTATTCTTGGAAAAGGGCAGTTGATCCTAATACTGCAGCTGAATATTCATATATGATGGAAATAGTAAAAAATGCTAAAGAGATTAATGCTGGAAATATGGATTATAATAGTTTAGGAGTAAGAGCTATTGATGATTATACATTTGAAGTACAGCTTGAAAATCCAGCTATTTATTTTATTGACTTTATAGCTTCTACAGTAGTGTTTATGCCTGTTAGAAAAGATATTATAGAAAAATATGGAGATAAATGGACTTTAACTCCTGAAACATATATAGGAAACGGCCCTTATAAAATGAAAGAAAGGGTAATAGATGAGAAAATAGTTTTTGATATCAATACTAATTATTATGATGCTGATAAACAGGTGGCTAAACAGATTAATTTTGTACTTATGAGCGATCCTAATACTGCTATTGCCGGTATAAGAGGCGGTACAATAGATTTTTCTGCATTAGAGCCTCCTTCTGCTGAAATAGAAAAATTGAATAATGAAGGTTATATAGCGGCAAATAATGCTATAGGTACTTATTATATAGAATTAAATATTACTAATAAGGCTTTTGAAGATAAAAGAGTAAGACAGGCTTTATCTCTTGCAATAGACAGAAACTATTTAGTAAAAAATGTCACTAAAGGCGGACAGGTTCCTGCAGGAGCTTTTGTTCCTACTGAAGTAAGAGGATTAAACAGCACTTTTAGAAAAGAAAATAAAGAATATATAAATGTTAATGATTATGAGAATAATGTAAAAAAAGCAAAAGCATTAATGGCTGAGGCTGGTTATCCTGACGGTGCAAATTACCCTGTAATAGAATTAAAAGTTTCTCCGGGTATTTATGTACTAGTTGGAGAGGCTTTGCAGCAGATGTGGAAAGAGAATTTAAATGTTAATGTATCTTTAGTACAGGAAGAGTTTCCTATAACACTTCAAACTTTAGTAGAAAAAGATTATCAAATGGCTAGAATGGGTTGGACTGGAGATTATAATGATCCTATGACTATGCTTGATGTTATGACAAGCGGCGGCGGAGTAAATCATACAGGATTTGCTAATAAAGAATATGATGATAATCTATTAACAGCAAAACAAACTGAAGATAATAAAATAAGAATGGCTGCTATGGCTAAAGCTGAAAATATACTTATGGAAGAAATGCCTATTATACCTTTATATTATAGAGCAGATTCTTTTATGAAAAATCCTAAATTGCAGGGTGTGGTATTAAATCCTTTGGGAAGACATAAATTTAATTATTCATATATTAAATAATAAAATGTTAGGAGAAAAAATATGAAAAAAATAATTACTTTATTTTTAATGGCGGCTTCATTATTTGTTCTGTCATGCGGCGGCAGCGGAGGAAATAATAATGATACCATAGTAATTAATATGGGGGCAGAACCTAGAACTATAGACCCTAGTTTAAATAGCTTGAACGTTGTTTCAGCTATGTTATATCATCCATTTGAAAGTTTAACAAAAATAGGAGCTGACGGAAAACTTACAGGCGGTATGGCAGAAAGCTGGGATATATCAGAGGACGGAAAAACATATACTTTTCATATAAGAACTAATGCTTTATGGTCTGACGGTAAACCTGTAACAGCATATGATTTTGAATATGCATGGAAAAGAGTTGTTAATCCTGATGTTGCTGCACAGTATGCTTCTTTATTAGAAATAATAAAAAATGCTAAAGAGATTAATGCCGGTAATATGGATTATAATGAACTTGGTGTAAAAGCTATAGATGATCATACTTTTCAAGTTGAGCTTGTTGATCCTGCTGCTTACTTCTTGGAGTTTATGACTACAGTTTCAGTTTTTGCACCTGTAAGAAAGGATATTATAGAACAGTATGGAGATGATTGGACTTTATCTCCTGAAACTTATATTTGTAATGGTCCTTATCAAATGACTGAAAGAGTAATGGATGAGTACATTACTTTTGAAGCTAGAACTAATTATTATAATGATGAAACAGTTGCTAAAAAATTAAAATTTATTTCTATGGCTGATCCTAATACAGCTATTGCTGGAATTAGAGGAGGTACTATACATTTTTCAGCATTAGAACCTCCTTCTAGTGAAATAGAAAAATTAAAAGCAGAAAATTATATTGCTCTTAAAGACGGAGTAGGTACTTTCTATTTATCTCTTAATATTACAAATAATGCTTTGAAAGATAAAAGAGTAAGACAGGCTTTATCTTTAGCTATTGATAGAAATTATTTAGTATCTAATGTAACTATGGGAGGACAGGCGGCAGCTCAAGGTTTTGTTCCTCCTTCTATGGACGGTATTAATGGGCCATATAGAGAAGAAGCAGGAATACTTATAGATACTGATAATTATACAGCAAATGTAGAAAAAGCTAAGGCTTTAATGGCTGAAGCTGGATATCCTAATGGAGATGGTTTTCCTGTATTAGAAATAAGAGTTTCTCCTGGACTTCATATAATAGTTGCAGAGGCTATACAGCAGATGTGGAAAGAGAATTTAAATATAGATGTAACATTAAAGAATGATGAATATCCTTTAGTTCTTCAATATTTATTAGAAAGAAACTTTGATATAGGTTCTATGGCTTGGAATGCAGATTATAGAGATCCTATGACTATGCTTGAGATTATGGTAAAAGGCAATACATTCAATTATGGTTTATATGATAACACTGCTTACAACACTTTAGTTAATAATGCCAGAAAAACTGCTGATCCTGCTGTTAGAATGAAATATATGATGGATGCAGAAAAATTATTGATTGATGATATGCCTTTTATTCCGCTTTATCATAGATCATATACTTTGATGGTTAGTCCTAAATTAAAAAATGTTGTGTACAATGCTTTAGGAAAACATAAATTTAATTACTGTTATATAGAATAATTAATTTAATAATTATAAATATTATTGATTTTAAAAGGGGCTTTATTATAAGCCTCTTTTTTATTGATTTAAATTTTTACAGTTTTTTATTATTGATAATATAATTTAGTTATTGACAAATATTAATATTAGAGTATAAATATTGTGTTAACATAATGTTTTAGATATTGGATAATTTTTATGAGAAAGATAATTTTTTTATTAATAACAGTTTGTTTATTTTTGATGTCATGCGGTAATGATCAGGATGGCGTTGAAACTATAAGAGTAAGTATTGGGGCAGAACCTCAAAGTATAGATCCTTCATTTTTATCGGCAATAGATAGTATGATTTATGCTGTTCATGTATTTGAAGGGCTTACCTCAAAAGATGAGAATGGGAATATAATAGGAGGGGCTGCTGAAAGCTGGGATATAGCGGAAGATGGACTTAGTATAACATTTCATTTAAGAGAGAATGCTAAATGGTCTGATGGGAAGAATGTTGTTGCTGATGAATTTGTATATTCTTTTAGAAGATTAGCAGATCCTAATACAGCATCAGCCTACAGCTTTTTAATAACGCCTATAAAAAATGCTGATAAAATTCTTAAAGGAGAACTATCAACAGAAAAACTTGGAGTTGAAGCATTAGATGATAGAACTTTAAAAGTATATTTTGAAACTCCTACCGCTTATTTTTTGGAATTGGCAGCTATTCCTATATTTTCACCTTTAAGAGAAGAATTCATAAGTGATAATTGGACTTTTTCTACTAATACATACATAGGTAATGGTCCATATAGAATGATAGATAGAAAGCCTGATGAGATAATATCTTTAGAATTGAATACTAATTATTGGAATAAGGATATGATGATAGCTAAGAGAATAGATTTCATTATGTTTTCTGATGTATCTACAGCCTATGCAGCTTTAAAGGAAGGTTCTATATTGTATTCATATAAAGTTCCTACTGCCGATATAGATTTACTAAGAAAGGAAGGTTATTTAGTTACAACACCTTCTTTAGGAACAGCTTATTATGCTTTGAATAATACAAATGAAGTTTTGAAAGATAAAAGAGTAAGAAGAGCATTAGCTCTTGCTATAGATAGAAACTATATAGTAGAAAATATTACAAAAGGCGGAGAAATACCTGCAGCTGCTTTCATACCTTATGGATTAAAAGATGTAAATGGCGACTTTAGAGAGAATGGGGGAGGATATTACAGCGTTAAAAAAGAAGATTATAAAGCAAATATTGAAGAAGCCAAAAAACTTTTAGAAGAAGCAGGATATACTAATGGAGCAAATTTTCCAGTATTGGAGTTTAAAACTAATCCTGGTGTAGGAATTACTATAGCAGAGGCAGTGCAGCAGATGTGGAAAGAAAATCTTAATATAGATATGACTATTACTCAGGAGGAATGGTCCGTATTTCAAAAGAACAGACAGACAAGAAATTATGTGGTATGCCGAGCTGATTGGATAGGAGATTATCTTGATCCTATGACTTTTGCTGATCTTTTTGTTAGTACAAGTGCCGGCAATAGAGTAGGGTATAATGATCCTGAATATGACAGGCTTATATTAGAAGCTAAAAACACTATTGACAATAAAATAAGAATGGCTAATATGCATAAGGCTGAAGATAAACTTATAGGCGAGGATATGGCTTTTATACCTATTTATCATTATACATCTTGTTCTATGCAAAGTCCTAAATTGAAAAATGTTCTAGTTGATACTTTGGAAATAAGAAGATTTTTTTACTCATATTTAGAATAAAAATTATATTTTATACATATTTTTTCGATTATTAAATAGAGCATAATAATAAAAAAGTTAGTATTCTCATTTTTGAATACTAACTTTTATTTTATTAATTAATCTATTTATTAATTAATTGTTTTTCAAGGCCATTGCTAATTGACTATGTCCGGCATAAATTAGATAATATATTTCTTTAAATCCGTTTCTATCCATATAATGAGCTAATGCTTCAGATCTTGCTCCTGTAGCACAATATAGGAGATATTTTTCTGATTTATCTAATCCATTAACTAAATTTTCAGCTTTTGGATCATTTAAATCTATTAATATGCTTCCTTCTATTGCCCCTGTCATATTAACTTCCATTTTGCTTCTTACATCTAATAGCTTTATATTATTACCTGACTTTATTAAATCAGCAGCCTCTTGTACATTTAAAGATTTTAACATTATAAACACCTATTTTTATATATACATACTATAGGTATATATGATAACATAAATATATAAAAAATCAATATATACTGAAAATTTTTAAGTTTGTCAACCGCGAGCTGCGGCACCTTCCAGCACGGTACTGTCTCATCTTATCAAATGCCAACTATACGTGCGGCTGATTACTTATTATTCTATAAATATATAGCTTCATATTACATTTAAACATATATTCTTAAAATATTAAGTTGTAGTATATGCATTTTCTTGAATCGTACCGACGAAATCTGCCTCATATTAAATTTACTCAAATCTGCTGAAAGGCATATTCTCTATAGCTCCTTCTGCACCTATAGTTTCATTTAATTGTCCATTGATAAGGAATATAACATTATCTATGCCTTCAAATTGAGTTGCTGTATATACAAACTGATAAATCTGTACCATAGTTCCTTCATTTCCTAAAGGATTGAATTCAAAATTTTCATTGAAGTTTAAATATACTGTATTATTCTCAATAAATATATCAAGCAGTTCAGTATCTTTAGGTATGCAGCTTATTATATTTCTATTATTTTCTTCATCAGTAGCCCCAACTAATAATTCTTTTATAGCTTCCTCTACAGAAGATTTATTATTAAATTTTCTTTCTCTGAATATTAATGTTATGGAGCCTGTTGATTCGCTGTATTCAACTAGGTATATTCCTTCATTGCTGTTTTCTTTAAGTTTTCTCTCTTTTAAATCTCTTGTTATATTATTATTAGCTTTTTTGATATTGTAGTTATTAATATCTGTTTGAGCTTTTTTAATAATTTCTTTTTTATATTCTGTATTATTATTTTTTATTGTGCTATCTTTTATTATATTATTTTCTTTGTTTTCTTTTATATTATTTTTTTCCTCTGAAGGTTTATTTATTATTGAATTATTATTTTCTTTATTAATATTATTATTTACCTTGCTATCATTGATTATATTATTATTGTTTTCTCTTACAACATTGTTATTTGGATTAACCATGTCATTTATTACTCTGTTATAATCAAGATTAGATTTATCCAAAGAATTAGTTATAGTATAAACAGATGTCTTTATTATGTCTTTTCTATTTGCTGTTACATTATTGTTATTTACTGCTGCATTGTTATTTAAATCTTTTTTAGTATTTTCAGTATTATTGTTTATACTTTCTTTAATATTATTATTTATATTTCTATCATTATTTGCTGTATTATTATTAGCCTGATTATTATTTATTACTTTTTCTTTATCATCATTATTATTTAAATATTTATCAATATTAAGATTATGATTTGCATTATCTTTTTTAGTAGTATTTTCTACATAGCTAGCAGGAGGTCTTGTACTGAAAGTAGTAGTTGATGCCGGCTTCATAGTTGTAGTTTCTCTTTTTGTAGTATTATCTTTTGGTTTTAAGATATCATCAAATATACTTTTTTTAGTTTCAGTATTATTTTGTTTATTAGTGATGATATTTGTTGTTTTAATATCCTGAGTGTTATTATTTTGTCTATTTTCAAGTATCATTTGCTCAAGATAATTATATGTTTTTTCTTCTTCAGCATTAGGTGTATTTTCAATATCTGCCACGATAATATTTTCTTCACTATTATTTGTAATATCATTTTCAGGTATTCTATTTAATGTATTCATCTTATTTGATAATATTACGGATTCATGATTATTTCCGTAATCTACATAACCGCTGTCATAAAGTATAGAATTACTTACTCCGCTATTATTAAAGAAAGGAAGTAGGGATTCTTTTGTTATTATACTTGAATTTGTAATGTTTTCTGACATAGTATCCAAAGAAGTTTCTATTTTAGAATTTGTTTCATAAGCCATTACAGATAGAGTTTCATTTGTATCAGTTTTTATGAAGAAGTTGAATAATGGTATATTACTCAAGAAACTCATTTTATTTTGATCTTCTGTTATTCCATCGCTTTCCAAAACTAAAGCTTCTTTATGATTTATAGAAAAGAAATCTTTTATTGCTATATCTACCATAGGAGAATATTTTTTTACAACAGTAAATATTAAAGCTGCTGCTATTATAAAAGTTACTGAAATTATTATAGGTTTTTTTAAATTTATTTCTTTGCTTTCATTTCTAATTTGTCTTGTATATGAAATACTTTTAGATTTAGATTTAAGCTGCTCGTATCTTGGCACTTGTTTACTCCAGAATATTATGTATCGTTTAAATTATCGATAAAAATAAGAATGCTATTAGAATTTATTTTGTTGGAATATGTATAGAATATATTGATTTTTTCATAAAAAAACCCTTTTAGAAAAACTATATTTCTAAAAGGGTATTAATTTCTTAATTGATTATATTTTATTGTAAATGAACAGCGTTACGTGATAAGAAATTTTTTCTGTCGTTAGCATATTTAGCTTTAGAAGAAGTAGGGTATTCAGCTAAATATTGATTATAAGTTTGATAAGCTTTTTCAAAATTTCTTGTATTGTTATCACCTTTTTCATATATTTCAGCTAGAAGAAGTATAGAATCTCCGCGTTTAGAAAACTTTACATTTTTTTCTAAAGATTTTTCTAACATATCAGCGCCGTCAGATATTCTTCCAAGCTGTTTTAAACTGTCAGCTATTTCATAAACAGCATTTCCATATAAAGGAGTTTGAGAATAATTGTTCATTACATCATTAAAGTATACAATAGCTTCATCATGTTTGTTTTCAGCTTTTTTCATAATACCCATAGAATATATAGCTGCTGCTTTTTCATTATTACCAGCATTTTTTAATTTTGAAGCCTCATTGTACATATTAAAAGCATTGTTATAATCTTTTTTTTGATTATAAATATCTCCTATTCTAAAATGACTGTATACAGAATATTTAGAATTTGGATATGAAGTTATTATATTGCTGTAAGCATTAACTGCATTGTTATAATCTTTAATATTTTTTAATTCTTCTGCTGAATTAAATAATGCTATGATTTCAGGATTAGTTTCAGTTACTTTAGCAGGTTTATCAGCTGGCTTTTTAATTATTGAAGTTTGAGCATTATTAGTAGATGCTGTCTGATTAGTTTGATTTGCATCATTAGGAACTACTTCATTTGTATTAACCATATTAGTAGCTGTATTATTAGTATCCATCATGTCATTAGTCATAACATCATTAGTCATCATTTCATTAGTAGACATGTTGTTAGTTTCATTATCAGGATCTAATATAGCATTAGTTTCCATAGAAGCTATGCCTTGACTATTAGTTACAGTTATAGTATAGAAATATTTTCTTATTATACTTTCTTCATTATCAACTTGGAAATCAAGTTTTCCTATACCAGCTGTTAATGTTCTGAAAGTAAGGAAAGCATTAGTTTTATCTCTTGTAAATCTTACGAAGTCAAGGTTAGTAGAATAGCTTGTTATACGAATATATCTGTCAAAATTAGTAGCATTTAATTTTATTGAGAAAAGAGTATTCTCAGCTAAATCTACAGATTTAATCAAATCATCTTCTATAGGACCGCTTTTTACACGGGCAGAAGAAGTATTAGTTACTACTTTATCATCCGGTTGTACAGTGATTGTTTCTTGAGCGAATGCAGCATTAATTATAATGAACATTGCCATAACAGAAGAACATAAAAAAACACGCATAATTCTCTCCTAAAAGTTAGTATTATTTTTTTCGGCTTTCTACAAAGTTTCTTGAGTGTTCTAAATCTTCAAAACTTAGATTTTCTTTTGTAGACAGCATTTCGCCTTTTAAAATTTTTTCTTCGTCTTCTTTGAGAATATTAATAGCTTTTGAATTTTCTTCCTCAGGTGTTAATGGTATCACTTTAGGTTTTGAACAAGAGCCTATTAATATTCCAGAGAGTACTACTAATAATAACCAAACAAATAAAATTATGAAAAATAAAATCTTTTTCGTCTTGTAAAAATCTTTTACTTTTTTAAGCATTGAGTTATACCTCTAATCGAATTATAAAATATAGTAAAAAAATTGCAATAAATTTATTCATAAAATGCAGTTAAAACTTATCGTATGATTAAAGTTAATGTTTAGTATTATTTATATTATTATGTTAATTTTTTTAACTTTTACGGTACTTAAAATATAAAATGTATATAAATTATAAAATAAAGGGCTTGAATCTAATTAAAGACTCAAGCCTTATATATTAATTACTTTAAAGAGATACAAAATATTTAAAAGTTATGCCATTATTAATTGTCCATTATTTTTTATGCATATTTCTAAAGAGTTAGTTAATCTTACTCTATAGAACTCTATTCTTTTGCTGATTTCAAATACATAAGCATTATTGTATTTTTTCATTATATTTTTAATTTTGCTAGCTATATTCTTTGGAAGTATATTTTCAGATAATTTATCATCGCTGCTTATATAGTTCCAAGCACCGTTTTTGTCGAAGTTGATATAAGTTCCGTTACTTAATTTTATTTCATATTGATCCTTCACTTTATCAATATAAACGATTTTAGCCTTGCTATAGTTAGAAGCTATAAATCTTCTAATGTTTTCAGGTAATTGGCTAGGTGTAATTTTAATAAAAAGGTTTAAGCTGTTAGTCATATTGTATCTCCTTACAGTTAGTATTTGTAAATTCTCTTTACATTTATAATTATAGCAGAATGTAAAAATTAAGCAATATTTATTTACAAATAATTTACAATAATTTTACAAAACCAAACTAAAACTAGATAATAATAATACATATTATA
>CASEHG010000230.1 GCA_949287565.1 uncultured Brachyspira sp. | reverse complement strand
TATTTTTATATAAGCACTATATTGATTTATTAAGAATATAATATATTATTAATAAAGTATAATTATTTTAGGGTTTGTATATGCAGTGATATTTTCTTTTATTTCATGATTTAAAACATTATTCTAATTTTTATTCTAAATACTTATTTTATTACATTTATATTATAGAGGACTTCAATGTTAAATATTTTATTAGTTATAATAGGCTCTATTGCCTATGGATTTCTTCCTGTTTTTGTTAAGAATATTATTGCCTATAATTATTCTTCTCTTTCAATAGTTTTTTACAGATATTTTTTGACAGCAATTTTTTTATTTATAATTATTATTGTTTCAAAGAAAAGTTTTAAAATAACAAAAAATCAGTTTATAGAATTATTAATATTTAGTATAATAGGGCTTGGACTTACATTCTTCTTTTTATCAAAATCTTTATTATATATATCTGCAGGATTGAGTAATATGATACATTTCGGATATCCTGTTATAGTTTTGCTTGTAATGATATTTATGTTTAAAGAAAAAGCTAATATATTAAAAGTTCTTTCTATAATATTTGCTGTTGTAGGAATAGTGATGCTCACTCAAGTTGTGGAGGTTGAGTCATTTTTGGGAGTAGCGTATGCATTAATAACTACTATTACTTACGGATCTTATATAATAGCTAATAAAAAGTGCAGTTTTTCTGAATTAGATACTATGGTTTCACTTTTCTATATGTCTTTATTTGTATCAATTGCTTTTTTTATAGTTGGAATGTTTACAGGTTCTTTGCAGATTCTTAATAATTTATATGTATTTGGAAATTTTTTACTAATATCTTTAGTATGTACAATATTTTCTCTTGGACTTTTGCTTTATGGTGTAAAAAGATTGGGTTCTTCTTTAGCATCTATACTTAATATGTTTGAACCGGCTACTACAGTTGTTGCCTCTATTTTTATATATAAAGAAGAGCTTACTATTAATATTATTATAGGTTCTATTTTAATAATACTTTCTACTATAAGTATGGTGATAGGCAGTAAAAAATAATTGTTATTTTATTACTTTTTTGTGCAATAAAATAACAAAAATGTATTTTAGTATATTGACAATTTTATTTTAAATGTTAGAATATACAAACACTTTGTAAGTGTCTATTAATTTCTGTTGTAAAATATATAAAGGAGATAATTATTTATGAAACTAACAGAATTAGATATTGAAGAAGGTTTTGTTGTTGATGAAGTAGCCACTGATGGTGAAATTAGACAAAGAATTATAGAAATGGGATTTACTCCTGGTGCCAAAGGTTGGGTTGTTAGAAAAGCACCTTTAGGAGATCCTATACAAGTTCATATTATGGACTATGAAATTTCTCTTAGAAAATCTGAGGCTAATGGGATAGAAGTTGCTAAATCAAATGTAGAAATAAAAAAGGAGAGAGTATTAAAGCCTATAGAGCATAAAGATGTAAAAGAGAGCGATGATGGTTTAACAGAAAGTAAAAGCGATATAGCTAAAAAAATTAAAGTTCCATCTAATAATACTAAATTTAAAATAGCTTTGGCAGGAAATCCTAACTCTGGAAAAACAACTATATTTAATGCTTTAACAGGTGCTAATTATAAAGTTGCTAATTATCCGGGTGTAACCGTAGAAAAAAGACAGGCTAATATGCTTTATAATGGTTATACTTATGATTTGATAGATTTACCGGGTGTTTATAGTTTAAGTGCCTATTCTCAAGATGAGGTAGTGGCATGTGATGTACTTCTTAATGAGAAACCTGATTTTATAATAAATGTTATAGACTCTACAAATTTAGAAAGAAACCTTTATCTTACATTACAGCTAGTAGAATTGGGTATTCCTATTGTATGCGTACTCAATATGTATGAGCATGCTGAAAAGAACGGCATAAAAATAGATGAAAAGAATTTGAGTGAGCTTTTCAAATTCCCAGTGATGAAAGTTCATGGAAATAAATATGAAAGCGTTGTTAGAATATTAGATGAAATAGAAAAGATGCATACTTCAGGAAATAAGCTTCATAGAGATTCTGCTATAAGATATGGAGAAGAAGTAGAAAACTCTATTAAGAATATTGTAGATACTATGCATGGAGATATAAGCGAGATTCATAAGAGATGGCTTGCTATTAAAACTTTAGAAAAAGATGAAAGAGCAATTCACTCTATAAGAAGAGAATGCAATAATGGCGGCGAAGTAATAGAAGTTTTAAATAAAGAAATAATAAAATTAGAAACTTCTATGAATGCAAAAACAGACTCTATAATGGCTGATAAAAGATATTCATATATAAGAGGAGCTTTACAGGAGGCTGTTCATAAAGATAATATACAGGCATTCAATTTTACAGAGGCCGCTGATGTAATATTTTTAAATAAATGGCTTGGTCTTCCAATATTCTTAGTTGTATTATGGCTGATATTTAAAGTAACATTTACTGTAGGAGCTTATCCTCAAGGCTGGCTTGAAGCTGGAATAGGGGCATTATCCGGATTTGTAGGCAGTTTACTTCCTGAAGGCAGTTTGATACAATCTGTTGTTGTTGATGGTATTATAGGAGGGGTAGGAGCAGTATTATCATTCCTTCCATTAGTATTGATATTGTTCACTGGAATTTCATTTTTAGAAGACTGCGGTTATATGGCTAGAGCTGCTTTCTTAATGGATAAAATAATGCATAAATTAGGCTTGCATGGTCAGTCATTCATACCGCTTTTCTTAGGTTTTGGATGTACAATACCTGCAGTTATGGCAGCTAGAACATTGAGAAGTAAAAAGGATAGGGTAGTAACTATATTGATTACAACATTTATGAGCTGCGGTGCTAGACTTCCTGTTTATATATTGTTTATAGGTGCTTTCTTTGCTCCTAAAATGGCCGCTTCAGTTATGTTTAGTATATATATGATTGGTGTATTGATGGCATTTATAATGGCATTCATATTCAGAAAAGCATTCTTCAAAGGAGAAGAAACTCCTTTTGTTATGGAACTTCCTCCATACAGAATACCAAGAGCTAAGGCTGTGTTAAGACATATGTTTGACAGAGGCTGGATGTATATTAAGAAAGCCGGTACTTATGTATTTGCCGCTTCTGTTATAATATGGGCTTTAATGACATTCCCTCAATATACTCCTACAGAAGAAGATAATGCAAGACTCATGCAGGAAGCTAAATCATTGG
>CASEHG010000229.1 GCA_949287565.1 uncultured Brachyspira sp. | reverse complement strand
GAGTTTGTCAAAACTGCAATTTTAAATTTAGGTTATTTGTGGGGACTAGCCCCCACACCACCAGTTCTTTTATTGGTATAAAAGAACCAAAACAACTGCATTTTTAGTCAAAATATAGTTTTTATCTTATATTTTCAATAAAACTTAATAATATTTTATGCTATTAATAAATAAAAATTACATTCATAAATAATTCAAAATTGACAAAATATAGTTGTTTAGGCATATACTACAAAAATGAACAAAAATAAAAAGAACTGCTTTTTATAAACAGTTCTTTTTATATATCTTTCAATCTAATTAATTAGATAATTATATTTATTGATTAGAAACAGTATTTGTATTTTCCATAGTTGGAGCAGCATTAGTAGGTGCTGTTAATGGAGCTGCAGGCTGCTGCTGAGTAGTTGTAGTATTAGCAGGAGTATTTGTAACATTTTCAAAAGCAGTTTTTTGAGTGCTTATAGCAACAGATATAAGTAATGCTCCTACTACAAATATAGTAGAAAGAAAAGTAGTAGCCTTACTTAAAGCATTTCCTCTTTGACTGCCCAAAACATTAGCCTGAGCACTTGAAAATAAACCTTCAGCTTTACCGCCTTGTATAATGATTATTAATATTAGTAGTACACATATTATAGAATAAACTACGATTCCTAAAGTTAGTAAAGCGTTCATATATATTTTTCCTTAAAATTAATTTCTTATATTATAAATATCATTTTGTTGCTGAAAATTATAACATCATACAAAATATTTTTCAAGCATAAAAGACTTAATTTTATTTAAGAAATATGGTATTATGTAAATAAAAAAATATTTTTATTAGTAAATTTAATTTTTTTCCGTTAATACTAATAAGGATTATAATATAATGGCAGGTGCTTTATAATGGCTGTAAAAAAGACAGATACTAAAAAACAGACTACTAAAAAAACTTCATCTGAAGAAAAAACAACAGGCAGAATTTCGTATAAAGAATTGTCTGAAGAATTAAGATTAAAATTGCAGCACTCTGAAGAAAAAATAGCTGAACTCAATAAAAAATATAAAAAAGTAGTAGATATACAAAAAAAGAAAATAGAAGATAAATACAAAAAAATAATAGAAGATTTAGAATCAAAAAAATCTGTCCCTGCAAGAACACAAAGCAGTAATGCTGAAATAAATAAACTTCAAAAAAGATTAGAGAAATTAGAAAAAGTTAATCAAAAACTAGAAGAAGAAAAAAGAAAAATAGAATTAAAAAATGAGGAATTAAAACAGAAGGCAAGAGAAGCTTTAAAATCAAAAAGCGAAATATCTTCAAGAACTGCTAAAACAGACAGAGAAGCTCTAAAAGAAATTAAAGCATTAAAAGAACAATTATTAGAATCAGAACAGGAAAAGAAAGAGTTAAGAGCAAAATTAAAAGAAGCTGTAGCAGATTTAAAAAATGCCAAGAAAAATACAAATAAACTTTCAAAAGAAGATAAAGAACAATATAAAGAAAATTTAAGAATATTAAAACAGATAGAAAAAGAATCAAAAGCATTAGATAGAAAAAGAGAACTACTAAAAAAAGAAGAAGAAAAACTTAAAGAAATAAGAGGCGACATAAAAAGTTCTGCTAAAGATATAGCTTCTACAATGAGAAAAAGTTATATAGCGGCTGATGATGAAGATGAAGATTCTAATAACGGCGATTTCTTCTCAAATATGAATGCCAAAACAGAAGAAGGCATTACTAAATTAGCAACTTTATTATGTGCTGCTATGGATGACTATAGAGAGCAAAAAGAAAAAGAAGAAGCTGAAAAAGAAGCAGAATCTGTATCAGTTTTATCTGAAGGCGAAGAAAGATTAAACAAAGCATCAGAAGAATTAGAAACTCTCGTTGAAAACAGATTGGAAGATTCAGAAAGTACAAAAGATGAAAATTTAAGTAAAAGACCTTTCACTATTATTGATAAAATAGAAAATAGCCGTGTAGAAATTAATGAAGGATATACTCCTCCTGCAGGCGGACAAGCTATAGTAGCTTCTCCTGATTCTACTCAGCAAATAGGACAAGCTCCTCAACAAGGACAGCAGCCTAATATCACAGTTAAAGTTGAAGCTCCTAAAGAAAGTGCTAAATTGGCTAAACCTGAATCTCAATTAAGACCAGCCAGTGAAACACCTACTATGAGAATGAAGCTTTTAGATGATATAGATGATTATGAAAAGAAACTTGTAATCACTTATGGTTTTGATAATATGCCTGAAAACACTTACTATTCTAAATACAAAAGAATATTAAGAAATGCTGCTAGAATAAGCTTGTTCGGTAATTTACAGGAAGGACTTGAAATGTTCAAACTTATAAGAGATCAGAATATACCTGATGAATATAAGCAGATGATAGATAAAAACATACAAGATATTACTTACTATTTAAGAGGCTTGCATAGAGTTAGAATGGAATAAAAGACAGGATAAAAAGAATAATGAAAAAGCTTATAAGAATTATATTAGCATTATTGATAATACCTATATTATCATGCTCTCAAAAAAAAGTAGTAGACAGAGAAATAGAAGCTGTTTACGATAAAAAAGATAATTCTTATACCATTACATATCCTGAATATAATAAACAGTATCCTAAATTTATAAATTTAAAATATGGAAAAAGCGTAAAAATAAACGAAGGAATATCATTAACTTATAATATAGATTCTGATAATATACCTATACAATTAAATATAGAAGTAGAAGAAAATGATATAACAAAAAAACTTTCTATAGAAAATCCATTAGTTAATAGAAATATAAACCTTACATTATACGCTACAAATTTCACTCCACCATTAGAAAAAGATAAATTGGATAGATTATCTGTAAGTATAGAAACTGTAGGAAATGTTGATACAAAAGATAAAGTAAAAATTGCAATCAATCAATATGATGACAAAAGAAAAACAAGAGAAAATATAGCATTAATACTTCCAGAAAGCGGACATGTAGCAAAAAGCAATCCTCCTTTTGTTATGATAAATAAAAGAACAACTCTCACTAGAATATCAATATCTAAAGAGCTTTCATTTACAACACGTTATGAATATACATTGAGAAATAATAGTTTCTTTTCTATAACTAATACATTAGAAAACGGAAAATGGTATATAGCATTCGATGAAAACGGAGATACAAATTTAAGAAAAATTTACCATTTCTTTATAGATGACAGCAGTACAAAAATTATACCTATAACAAATAAACCTTTTAATATACCAAGACCTTTTGTATTTATAGATAAGCAAACATTTGAAGTTTTATACAATTTATTATATAGGGCAACAAGACTTCAGCCTTCTGTACTTTTAAGAAATATAAATGCATTCAAATCATATACTTCAGAAAATATGGGTAAATGGTCTGTTAATAATATAGCATATTCATCAACCGATGATACTAATAAATTATATTTTGAAAATCTTCCTTCACATACAATGGTTATGTCTTTAAAGGCTGCTTTTGAACCTAATAATAATTTACTAAAATACGAAATAAAGCAGATGATAAGAGATATAGTAAATTTAGATGAATCAAAAATAGAAAATTATAATATTATAGATGCAGTTAATATATTGGCTAATTCTTTGCTTATGCCATTTGATTTGATGTATGATGAATTTTCTCCTGAAGAAATAGTTTTAATGAAGCAGGAATTTATAAAATATGGAGAAACTCTTTATAATTATATAATAGAAAATCCATCAGAATACAGAAATAAAAACACAATAAAATATGTTACAACATTGGGCTTAATAGCAATTAACATGCTTAATGAAAATGTCAATCAGGATCAAATTAGAAATTGGCATTATTTTTCTATGAACTACATAAACAGCATGGTATTTTCTATGTTTGAAAGTGACGGAAGTTTTAAATCTTCAATAAGCGAATCATTTGATACTATTATGCCTATACTAACTTATGCATTATCATTAAAAAATGTAGGTATATTCGATGCTTTCACTTTAGAATCATTTAGAAATATAGGAAAATATTTATCAATAGTAGGCTATCCTTCAGGCTATACTTTGCCTATAGGATATACTGGAATATATAATAGAAGCAAATTAAGATTCGATACAGGTGCTAGAAATGCAGTTATGGAGCTTTTAAGCAAAATGTATGCTAATCCATTATATAAAAATTATGCTGTATTTGCACAAAGTGAATCTGCTGATATAAGATATCTTCCTTATGCATTAATGTGGAATAATTACTATCTTAAAGACAATGTTAATTCTACTGTTGATTTTCAATTTGAAACTTTACTTTTGAAAAAGATACAAACTGCTATTTATAATGAAAATATAAAAGCCCTAAATTCTCCTTATTTAGCTGTATATGCAAAAGGAAGAAATGCAGATGAGTCTTTCGGACTTAATCATAATGATAGAATGAGCTTCGTATATTACAATTACGGAGATTCTATAATAGATGAATTAGGATACAATTTCGATTCTAATAATTATACTATTTTCAAAGATGCTGATTTTCATAATAGCATATCAATAGATACAGACAAAATAGAAGAAAATATGGGTAGTTATTCTTATATAGAAAATATCACTAATTATTATAAGATGTTCTATGCCCATGCAAAAGCAAATCAAAGATATACATACCCAGTCAATCTTA
Organism: uncultured Brachyspira sp.; assembly: GCA_949287565.1. Lineage (GTDB taxonomy): Bacteria > Spirochaetota > Brachyspiria > Brachyspirales > Brachyspiraceae > Brachyspira. Next base: position 2,550 of record CASEHG010000229.1, on the reverse strand, counting down.
AAAACTATGATAGAAGATTTTATTATCTAAAACCTAATATTTTAATAATAAAAGAAAATATTGAAGCATTACCTGATATAACAAGAGAATATCATGTTTACGGATATAAATATAAATGGAATGTAAATTCAAAACTTCCTATAACTTTTGATAATGAGTCTAATAAATTCATTATAGACGGAGCTTACTCTTACACATATATACAAATACTTTCATCAAATGAATTAGAATATAATGTTATTCAAACTAATATAGGACAGAATAAATTATATACAGCACAAGTATCAACTAGAGAAAATGTAAAGAAATTTGAACCTTGGATAATAGTAAGTACAATGCCGAAAAATAATGTTCCTATTGGTATGAGAAGAAATATTTTAAATCCTAATATAAATGTAGGTAATTTTACAAGTACAAATTTGAATTTCATTGCCGGAAATAAACAATACTATATAAACATAGAAGATTATATAAATACAGCAGATAATACAAATAAAATAAACAATATACTATATACAGAAAATAGGGAAAGTGTTATAATAAGTTCAGATTAATTTTAATTAATTATAAAGGACTTATTAATGAATATATATATAGCTGATTCATATATAGATTATACTGTATTCACAGCAAAACATATTCTAAATTTCTTAGAAAAAAAACAAGAAAAAAAAGAAAAACTTTATATTTCTGTTTCCAGCCAAGATGATACTAAAGATATCTATAAAGAAATAGTAGAAAATGTTAAAAACTATAAAATTAATTTCAAAAATATATTTATATTTCAGCAGTCGGAATATATAGGTTTAGCCCCGACAGATAAAAACAGTAAAGCGTATTTTTTACAAGAAAATTTGCTTTCAAAAATAGATATACCTAAAGAAAATGTATTTTTATTTGATGGAAGCGGTGATGAATCTCAAATGGACAAACAGCTTGAAATAATAAATAAAATAGGAAGATTCGATGTTATATGGTACTCACTTACTGCTGATTCTACTTCTGCAGGAAATGAAAGAATGTCATCATTATCTTCATTATTTAGAATAAAAACTTTAAGCGAACATTCTGTAAATGATATTAAAGATAAATTCGAAGATGAAAGCAAAGTACCTACTACTGTATTCAGTATGGGTATGGGATTTGTAGATATGGTTGATACTGTACTTCTAACATCATCTGGAATAGATAATTCATGTTCTTTAAGAGATTGTTTAGAACAAGGAATAAGTAATTCTTCACCTTTAAGCAAATTACAAAAACATAGTGATGTTACGGTAATAGCAGACTATGAATCATCTTTGAGATTATCAAGTCAAACCGTATTTATGAAAATAGAAAAAAATATAAAATAAAAGGAGAATATACATGAGAATCATTATTACAAATGAAAGCGTTTATGAATGGGCTGCTTATTATACTGTTAAATGTATATTAGACTATGCAGATCAAGACAAGCCCTTTGTGTTATCTTTTCCTTTAAGATATGTCAATAAATCATATTATCAAAAATTATTATCTTTCTATAATGATAATATAGTATCTTTCAAAAATATTCATATAGTTTCATCTGGTGAATATATAGATTCAAATATATCACAAAAATATTTAGAAGATAATTTTTTAAAATTTATAGATATACCTAAAGAAAATGTACATTTATTTGACAGTAATGTAGCAAATAGAAAAGAAGAAGCTAAAAGAATGGCTAATTTAATAAAAGAATTAGGCAATATCACTTTATTGATAGATAATTTAGCCGAAGACGGAAGTTTCTTGCTTAATACTCCAAGCTCATCATTAGAAGGAAGCGTTAGAGATAAAAAGATAAGCGAAATAATAAGAAGCTATGAATCCAAAAAATTCAATATGCCTATAGAAATGTTCCCAAGAGAAGGTTTTACATTAGGTTTTGAAGAAGCATTTAATGCAAAATATGTACTAGTTATGGCCAGCGGATATGATGTTTCTGATGCTTTGGCTCATTGTGTTGAAGGAGCTATAAGCCAATTCTACCCTACTTCAGTATTACAGGAACATAAAAAACTTATTATTGTTGCCGATGAAGAATCAAGCAGTGATTTAAAAGTAAAAACTTATAAATATGCTAAGAGTTTGGAAAGTAAAAGTCTTCACCCTAAAGAGCTTATTAAAGGGCTTTATAAATCTTATTATGCTCTTACAAACATCAAAATATTTGACGGTGAAAAGTTTATAGACGGACATTGTATTGTTATAGAAAATAATGTTATTAAAAGCGTTGAAAAGGAAATAGATGTTGATGCTGTTATTACAAGAATAGATTTAGGAGGAAAGATAGTAGCTCCTGGATATATAGACTTGCAGGTTAATGGTATAGGAGGATATGATATCAATGCTGATCCTTCTATAGAAACATTAAAAAATATGAATGAAGTTTGTCAATTATACGGCTGTTCTTCATATTTGCCTACTGTAATTACAAACGGCGATGACTATATGTTAAAAATCATAGACTTGTTTAACAGTATAGAAGATTTATCAGTAATCGGAGTATTGGGTATACATTTT
>CASEHG010000228.1 GCA_949287565.1 uncultured Brachyspira sp. | reverse complement strand
TTATTATTACATCTATTAAGGAATCTAAAACTCCTATATGGGGTATGGTAGACAGAGTAAATAAATTAAAATAATAATTAGATTATAAAACTCTATTAATTTTATTTATTAGAGTTTTTAAAGAAAGATTTTTTATATATAAATATTTTTTTGGAGAATAATATTATGACTAAGCAATATAAAATCACAGTTAATGGAAAAACTTATGATGTATCAGTAGAGGAGATAAGACCTGTAGCTTCAAATAAAACAGTATCTACTATAGTTAATGCACCGGTAAATACACCAAAACCAGCAGCAACTGCAGCACCAAAACCAGCAGCAGCTCCTGCAGTTCCGATAGATGAAAATGCTATATCAGTAAAAGCAACTATGCCTGGTACTATAGTATCATTCAGTGTTGCAGTTGGAGATAAAGTACAGGAAGGTCAGGTTGTGGCTATATTGGAAGCTATGAAAATGGAAAATGAAATTACAGCTCCTGCTTCAGGTGAAGTAAAATCTATACATGTTGAAAAAGGTTCTTCAGTTGTAGAGGGTCAGGTTATATTACAAATCAAGTAATATAAAGGGGTGAATATGAATAAAGCTTTAGGTTTGGATTTTAACAATTTACTTACAGGTTTTTATCCGCCAACTATAGCCCAAGTTATAATGATGCTTTTAGGAGCATATCTTATATATATGTCTATATATTATAAGAAAAAGCCTTTGCTTCTTCTTCCTATGGGAGTTGCAATACTTGCTGCTAATATGCCTCTTCCTAAAATGACAGAAGATGTAGTAAGCGGTTTTTTGGGTTTAATGCATAGCGGTGCAGACAGCGGAGTTTATCCTGTACTTGTATTTTTTGCAGTTGGTACTATGATAGATTTAGGGCTTGTGCTTGCTGATCCTAAGAATTTCTTTATAGGTGCTAGTTCTCAGATTGGTATACTTATAGTATTTTATATTATGAGTTCTTTGAATTTGGGAGAAGATTTATCTGCTGCTACTGCAATTATAGGTGCTGCTGACGGATCTTTGGCTATGTATATGGCTTCTTTGATTACAGAACCTAAATATTTTGCTGCTATTGTTATGTCAGCTTATCTTTATATGGAGCTTCTTCCTTTACTTCAGTCAGGACTTACAAAGGTTTTAACTACTGCAAAAGAAAGAAAAATCCCTATGAATTATTTAAGACAGGTTTCAAGAGGAGAGAAAATCATATTTGCAGTTATTGCTATGGGCCTTTGCGGAATATTTTTGGCAAACTCATTTCCTCTTATAGCTGCTCTTTTATTCGGAAGTATTTTAAGAGAATCAGATATTATAAAAAATTTCTCAATCAATTTGCAGAAATCTTTAACAGGTATACTTACAATGCTTATAGGTATAGCAATAGGTTCTTCCGCTTCAGCTGATTATTTTATGACATTCAATACAATTATAGTATTTGCTTTCGGGTTATTATCTTTGATATTAAGTACTACTATAGGTATAATTGCTGCTAAAGTTATTAATATATTATCAGGAGGAAAAGTTAATCCTATAATAGGTTCTGCAGGTTTAAGTGCTTTTCCTATTCCTGCTTGGGGTGCCCATGTTTACGGACAGGAGAATAGCTCATCTAACTGTCTTCTGCTTCATGCGATGGCAGTTAATATATCTGGTATAATATCAGGTGCTATTGTTATGGGTATATTACTTACATTCTTTCATTGATTAGATAGATGATTAGATAAAAATAAATTAATAATTAAATAATGCTTAACCCTATTTATTAATTTAAATAGGGTTTTTTTATATAAAAATCATTAGTATTATATTTTATGTATTACACTGTCGAAAATTATAAAATTAATATATAATAATTTTAGTATAAAAAATATTTATGGAAAAAACATGGTAAAAAGATTAACATTAAAAAACGGCACAAGAGTTGTTTTAGAGAAAATGCCTATGCTAGATACTGTATCTATAGGTTTTATATTCTTAACAGGAAGTGCCAATGAAAAAAAAGAAGAAAACGGATATACTCATTTCATAGAGCATATGCTTTTTAAAGGTACTGATAAACTTAATTCAAAAGAACTTATTAGAAATATAGAAGGTGTAGGCGGTATATTTAATGCCTTTACTTCAAGACATTTAACTTCTTTTTATATAAACATAATATCTAAATATTTTGACAGGGCAGTTGATACTTTAGAAAATATTATGCTTAATTCTGCATTCAGAGAGGATGATATAAATAGAGAAAAAAAAGTTATCATTGAAGAGCTTAAAATGTCAAATGATACTCCTGAAGAAATATCGGCTAATCAATTTTTTGCTGCTGCCTATAAAGGTACTTCTATGAGTTTTCCTATAGGCGGAAATATTAATAATATAAAAAAAATAAGCAGAGAAAAAATTTATTCTTATTTTAAAGAGCATTTTAATTCTAATAATTTAGTTATATCTATAGCTGGTAATTTTGATATTGATTATGCTGTAGATAGACTTGAAAAAATAAAATTAGAAAAAAGAACTAGAACAGTTAATGATGAGCTTCCTTTTTATTATAAAACTATCACTAAAGAAAAACAGGAAATTAATCAGGTTTATTTTTCATTAGTAACACCTTCATATAATGCCGGTGATAATAAAAAAAGATATGCTATGAATATAGTTAATGATATATTTGGAGGAAGTTCTTATTCAAGATTATTCCAATCAATAAGAGAGAATAAAGGACTTTGTTATAATATATACAGTTATAATTCAAGTTTTATAAATGGCGGAACATTTGAAATACATGGTTCTACTAGTTTGGACAGATATGCAGAAACTATAGAAAGCATATATTATGAAATAGAAAGATTAGTCAATGAAAGAATATCAGAAGAAGAGATTGAAGAGGCAAAAGAGAGTTATAAAGGTTCTATGGCTTTCAGTAAATTCAGTGCAGAATTTATAATGAATAAAAATGCCAGACATGAATTATATTCATCTAAATATATTTCATTTAAAGAACTTTATAATATAATAGATAAAATAAATTTGAAAATGGTTAATGAAGTTATAGATGAAAAATTGATGAATAAAAAATTCTTTTTAACATCAGTAGGAGCAAGCGGAACTAAGGATATAAGTAAGGCTTTAAGCAGTAAACTTAAATTAAACTGATATTAATGTTGAAAATGTATTATAATACTCTTTATTATTATATATAATTTTTTGTAAAATTGTGCTAAATATTGACTTTTTAAATATATTATGTATAATATGACTTGGAATTAATATGTTTATAAGGTTGTTTTTTAGTGTTTGGTAATTTAACTAAATCTATATCTAATGTATTCTCTAAAATACAAGGAAAAAAAGTCCTAACAGATAAGGATATAACAGATAGTTTATTAACTATAAAAGAAGCATTGCTATCTGCTGACGTATCTTTAGAAGCTGCAGATAAGTTTCTTGAAGAAGCTACTAGCAGAGCTATAGGAAAAGAAAAATTAGAAGGTGTAGAGCCTGCTAATCAATTTGTAGCCGATGTTCATGATACTTTGGTTAATATGATAGGCGAAGGTGAAAGCGGTTTAAAATTAGAGCCTGTTGAGAAAACAACTATAACTTTGCTTTTCGGACTTCAGGGTTCTGGTAAAACTACTACCTCTGCTAAATTAGCTAAGTATTATAAAGATAAAAGACGTGTTATGCTTGTAGGACTTGACGTTCATAGACCTGCCGCTATGGAACAGCTTGCCGTTTTGGCTAGAGAAGTTGGTGTTCCTTATCATATAGACACTAAAGAGAAAAAAGCATATAAAATACTTAAAAAAGCACTTTCAATTGCTAAAAAAGAGCAGTATAATATGATATTAGTAGATACTGCAGGACGCTTAGAGATAGATGAAGAAATGATGCTTGAACTAAGACGTGTTGTGAACTCTGCTAATGTTACAGAAAAATTATTGGTTGTGGATTCTACAGCAGGTCAGAGTGTTTATGATGTTGCTAAAAGTTTCCAAAACAATATTGGTATTAATGGTGTTATACTTACAAAATTTGATTCAGGAGTTAGAGGCGGTGCTGCTTTATCTCTAAAATATGCCACTGGTTCATCTGTTAAGTTTGTCGGAGTAGGTGAGCATTTAGATGATATTGATGTATTTGATGCTAAGAGGGTAGCAGGACAAATACTCGGCATGGGTGATATAGTAAAATTGGTAGAGAAAGCCCGTGCTGCTATAAGCGAAAAAGAAGCTCAGGAAATGCTTCAGAAAGTTATAGAAAATAATTTTGACTATAATGATTTCTTGAAGCAGATAGAAGCTACTGCTAAAATGGGCGGACTTAGTAAAATGACATCTATGATTCCTGGTATGGCTAATGTAGATACAGAACTACTAAACCGTGAAGAAGAGAAATTTAAAAAGTATAAAGCTATTATACAGTCAATGACTAAAAAAGAAAGATTAGCCCTATTTCCTTTGAATAATTCAAGAAAGATGAGAATATCTAAAGGAAGCGGTCAAAGTGTTTATGATGTAAATCAGCTTATAAAGCAATTTACTATGATGAAAAACATGATGGGCAGTACTAAAAAGATGGATAAGCTCGCAAAGTCCCTAGAGGGTATGGGTATGTCTATAGATGATTTAAACAAATTAATGTAATTAAAAGTTTGGAGGAAAAGAAAGGTGGTAAAATTAAGATTAAAACGTATAGGTCGCAAACATGAGCCTCATTATCGTATCGTAGCTGCAGATGCTCGTTTCCCACGCGATGGTCGTTTTATTGAAGAGTTAGGTTGGTTTAACCCTAAAGCTAAAGATGTATTATATAAGTTGAATGTAGAAGGCTTGAAAAAATGGCTTTCTAATGGTGCACAGCCAACTTATGTGGTAAAAAGCATTCTTGTAAAAGAAGGCTTAATGGAAAAAGATAAAGGTGCTCCTCTTGAAAGAAAGAAAAAAAGAGCATTAAAAAATCCTGAAAAAAGGCGCAAACATCGTAAACAAGCTAAGCCTGAATCTGCTGAGGAGAAGAGCGAAGCTTAATTTACGTCTTATAATATATAAAGGAGTGTGCTATGACGGAAGAAAAAGAGCTTATTGAGTATTTGGCTAAAAAATTAGTGGATGAGCCAGATGGTGTTAGTGTTAAGGTTATTGAAGGTGAAAAGAGTACGATTCTGGAATTGAAAGTAAACCAAAGCGACATAGGTAAAATTATAGGTAAAAGAGGTCGTATTGCCCATGCATTACGTACTATTCTTTTTGCAGCTTCCATGAAAAGTGGTAAACGTGTAATGCTTGAGATTATTGACAATTGATTTTTTTTTACGGCAAAATCACAGGTTTACATGGTTTAAAAGGAGAGGTAGAAATTGCTTTTTCTGATAAGAGTTATTTTACCTCTCTTCCTGTTTTAAATAACAATACACCTGTTATCATCAACAATCAAACATTTACTCTATTAAATGTTAAAAAGAAGAACAAGTCTTTTGTGTTTCAATTAAAAGATATAAGTACTATAGAGCTTGCTCAAAAATTAATAGGGCTTGATATATTTGTAGATTCTTCATATTTGCCTCAATTAGATGATGATACTTTTTATGAGGCAGAATTAATTGGATACAAAATTATTGATACTGATAATAATATTTATGGTGAGATAATTGATGTATACAGCCTTCCTTCTAATTATGTATTTGAAATTAGATTAAAAGAAAATAATAATGTAGTTTCAATACCTTTCGTTAAAGCATATTTCGGAGATTCTGATAAAATCAATAAAACTATATGCATAATACAGAAACCTATATTTGATGATGATTAATATTTTTTAATTAAATATAGTGTTAAATATCATTATAATTTTTTACTTTTTTCATGTTATAAAAGTTATTAGATTGAATAAAAATCAATGATAAAAAATAAATAAAAGGATGGAAAATGAAAAAAATTATAACAACATTTATTATTTCTTTAGCTGCTTTATTATTTATATCTTGCTCAGAGAAAAATGCTTCTTCTACAGAAATGAATAATATGGATCATTCGGCTCATACTGCTCATCAAGCTGGTTCTGAGATTATAAATTTAATGCATCAGCCTATGATGGAGCAGGATTTTCAAAAAACTGCTAATATAGATGCTGATTTTTTATTTAATATGATTCCTCATCATAAAGGTGCTATTCTTTCTTCTCAAAAATTATTAGAAACTACTAAAAATGAAAAGTTAATAGAATTAGCTAATAATATAATAACAGAACAGAATAAAGAAGTTACAGAATTTGATGCGTTAATTAAAGAATTGAATGCTAAAAATACAGATTACAGCGATATTGATACTGAAGCTATAGGAAATGATATGCAGCTTATTATGGATAATATGATGGCTGATATGTCTGCTATTGAAATAACAGGAGATAATGATATAGATTTTCTTAAAGGTATGATACCTCATCATCAGGCAGCTATTGATGTTTCTAAAAAGATATTAGAATATACTAAAGATGATAAAATAAAAGAGATAGCAAACAGAATAATAAAAGCACAGGAAAAAGAAATAGAAGATATGAATAATATGATTAATTCTATGAGTTAAAATTTATAAAATTTGAAAAAAGAGCTGGACTTAAAAACTCCGGCTCTTTTTGTATGTATTGAATAATTGACAAATATATTTATTTTAGTATAATCTATATACTTAAATATTATGGTAATGTATTATGGCTAGTAAAAAGGATAAAAAATCAGGCAGCAACACTATTTCTTCTGTTGAGATAGTAAAAAATAAAAAGGCTCTCTTTAATTATGAGCTTGTAGAGAAATTTGAGGCAGGTATTGTTTTGCTTGGAACAGAGGTAAAATCTCTTAGGGAGAGAAGCGTTAATATGTCTGACAGCTATGCTTCTTTTAAAAAAAATGGAGAGCTTTTTATAGTCAATATGCATATATCGCCTTATCATTTCGGAAATAGAAATAATCATGAACCTTTAAGAGAAAGAAAGCTTTTGATGAAGAAAAGGGAATTAAGAAGACTTCAAGGAAAAATCAAAGAACAAGGGCTTACTTTAATACCTGTTAAATTATATTTTTCTAGAGGAAAAGTTAAAGTAGAATTAGCTTTGGCAAAGGGTAAAAAACTTCATGATAAAAGAGAAACTCTAAAGAGAAAGACTTTAGATAGAGAAATGGAAAGATATATAAAAAGATAAAGTAATTTTATTCATAAGATAAAGCATTTCTTATATAAAATTCTATTTTAGCAATATTGTCTGATACTTCTTTAATATTTATTTTTTTATCTTCATCTGTTTTATATTTTTTTAATGAATCTATAAATTCTATTAATAAATTTTTTATATTTTCCATAGAAATTTTTTCAAATCTTTTTGCTAAAACTTCTATTTTGTCTATAGTGCTGTAATCTATATTGTTTATGCCGCTGAAAACTATATCAGATAAAAGCAATTCTAAATCTCTTAATAAATCAAAAACCATATACTACCTATTATTATCTTTTATTTTCAATAAATTAAGTCTGTATAGGAAAGGAATATCTTTTTTTACTTTTACAATATAGAATATAGAAGATACAAATATTCCAATTAAAGCTGTTATTAAAGATGTATCACTCATAACAAATACTGTTTGATATAATATTAATACACATATAGGTATATATATTCCTCCTGCTAATGCCGTAAATATTAAAAAGAAAAAGAATACAAATACAGGATTTCCCATAACAGGATTATTAAATATATATTCAGTACCCATATGAGTGGCAAATGTTTCAAGATAAAGATATATTGTAGAAATGCATGCTAGTATAAAAAACGCTATAGCATATATTTTCTCTCTTTTTACTAAGAAGCCCGCTATGAAAAATGCTATAAGTATAACAGAGAATATATAACTATCTAATAGCAGAAAACAAGCTACTATTAACAACTCTGTCAATATTATAAATATCATAAGAGTAAAATTCTTTTTTATAGATGCAAATCCAAAGAAAGTGTATATTATAATTTTTGATTTACTGTTTCTATATTCTTCATATATATGTTTAAAGTAGCTTATAAATATTAATGCTATAGACACCAAAAATAAAGAAGGAAATAAGGTTGATGTTATCAATATAGAGCTTTTAATATTTACATCATCGCTATCTCCTATCAATAGTTTTGAAGATATTCTATTTTCTTTTTTTTCTTCTATATTCACATAAGCATATTCTTCATAAGATATATTTGTATTTCCTGTTGAACCTACATAAAGTATATGCATAAGTACAACACCGTTTCCTGGATTTTTTAAATTTAATTTAGCTTTTGCTATTCCATTTTCATCTGTAGGAACCACGTATATATTAGTATACATATGAGCTGCTTCATTAGTATTTAAGGCAGTTTCTTCATTTTCATCAATTTCTTTTAAAAGTGTTTCTTCTCTTTGGTTTTCATCTATTTCAAAATCAAACATATCAGGGTGTAATGATGTGAATCTTACTAATCTATTAACAAGAGGAAATCCTCTTCTTTCAAGCATTATAGATATTTCATTTTGAGTATTTGTAGTATTTGATTCATTAGTTTCATCTTGTTCATTATATATGGTAAAATTATTTTCTTTTTCGTAAGTAAATTTGTATTCAGGATCTTTGTTAGTGTTATTATCTTGAGCATACACTATATTTAATATTGCAAGAAATATTATGAAATATTTTAGCATTTATAAAAATCTCCTGATAAAGAAATGAAATTAATGATTATTTATTAATTATCGAACAAATTAATAAAATTAAATAATATAATTTTTTATATTATTTAACCTTATTAATTCTTTATGATACGAAAAAGTTTTATTAACAATAATATAAACTGCCAAAAACCAGAATTAGTAAAAAAGAACACCATCTTTTTTTAAGATTAGTGTTCTTTTATTTTATTTTTTGTTATAGCTATTAATTATTTTATAAGAGCAACTATCTCTTCATTTTTTACTATTAAATATTCAGTATCGCCTTCTTTTATTTGAATACCAGCATATTTATCATATATAACTATATCGCCTTTTTTTACTTTTATATCTTCGCTGTCTCCTACTTCTACAACTTCTGCTTTCTGAGTTTTTTCTTTAGCTGTATCTGGAAGAAGTATTCCGCTTGAAGTTTTTTCTTCTTGTTCTAATACTTTTAAAAGAACTCTATCTGCTAATGGTTTAATAGATGACATATTTTATATCTCCTTGAATGTATTTTTATTTCGATAATTTTTTTAATAATTTTTGCTATATTCTATAATAAAAAATGTTAAAAGTCAATAACTGATTAAATAGTAATATCTTTTAATATTGTATGAGAACATTAACAGGATATTTTTCTATTTCTTTTCTTCCGTTTAGTTCTTTTAATTCTATCAAGAAAGAAGATCCTACAACTATACCTTCTAATCTTTCAACCATTTTTATCATAGCAAGTGCTGTTCCGCCTGTAGCAATTAAATCATCTACTATTAAAACTCTTTCACCTTTTTTGATGGCATCTTCATGCATATATAAAGTATCTGTACCGTACTCTAAAGCATATTCTTCTGAAATAGTTTTATAAGGAAGTTTTCCTTTTTTTCTTACTGGAATAAAACCACAATTTAATTTATAGGCTAATGCTGAACCTATTAAAAATCCTCTGCTTTCTGCTCCGACTATATAATCTATTTTTTCTCTGCTTATTTGTTCTGCCATTTTATCTATTGCATATTTGAATGCATCTTTATTTTGAAGTAATGTGGTAATATCTCTAAAAAGTATGCCTTTTTTAGGATAATCTTGAATATTTCTTATATAGTCTTTTAACTCCATATAACACCTCGTTTAATTAAAAAATAGTTATGTAAACAATTACACAATTTTTTATTATAATACTTTTACAAAAAAAATCAATTAAAAAATACTCCTTTTAATAAACTAATTTTAATGTATTATATATATAAAAAATAGGAGTTAATTATGAATTATTATATTGGTATAGATTTAGGAACTTCGTCTGTAAAAACTTTAATAATGTCAGCAGATGGAAAAATGACAGCATTATCTCAAAAAAATTATGATTTTGATAAACCTTATTATAATTTTGCAGAGCAGGATGTTAATGTATGGTGGGAAAGCACTGTATTTACTATAAAAGATTCTTTAAATCAGTTAATAAAAATAGATTCAAATTATAAAATTTCAGGAATAAGTTTTTCAGGACAAATGCATGGGATTGTAGCTTTAGATAAAAATGGAAATGTTTTAAGGAAAGCTATATTATGGTGCGATTCAAGAAGTGTCAAAGAGCTTGATTATATAAATAAAAAAATAGGTTTAGAAAAAATAATGCAAATCAATCATAGTCCTATAGCTGCAGGATTTTTACTTCCTTCTTTGCTTTGGATAAAAAACAATGAGCCGCATATTTATGAAAAGATTTATAAAGTAATTCTTCCTAAAGACTATATAAGATATAAATTAACTGATACAATTGCCTCCGATATAACTGATGCCGCTGCTACTGGAGTTTTTGATAGTGATAATTCTTCTTGGTCTGATTATATAATAAAAGAACTTAATTTAGATAAAAACATTTTTCCTGATATTTTTTATCCTTATGAGATATCAGGTGCGATTACAGAGAAAGCAAGCAAAGAAACAGGATTAGAAACAGGTATTCAAGTTTCCTATGGCGGAGGAGATCAAGTTATGCAGGCTATAGGTAATGGTATAATAAATACAAATACTGCATCCATTACTATAGGGACAGGAGGACAGATTTTAATGCCTATAGATAAGCCTATTTATGATAAAAAGAATATGGCTTCTCATACTTTCAATTTTTTATTTCCTAATACTTGGTATTATTTGGGTGCTGCTTTATCTTCCGGTTTAGCCTTAAAATGGGCTAGGAATAATTTTTGCAATGCGGATGAAACTTTTAAAGATATAGATTCAAAAGTAAAAGATATAAAAGCAGGAACTGATGGGATAATATTTCTCCCTTATTTAGCTGGTGAGAGAACTCCTCATATGAACAGTGATGCTTCTGCTATGTTTTTGGGATTAACTTTAAATCATGATAGATATCATATTTTAAGGGCTGTTATGGAGGGAGTTGTATATTCTTTAAAAGACTGCTTTATGATTTTGACTGATGATTTAAATATTAAATGTAATAGATTAATAGCTTCTGGAGGAGGCTCTTATAGTGATGTATGGCTTCAGATTCAGGCTGATATTTTAAATATGGAGATTTATGTTTCAAAAACTAAGGAGCAGGCTGCATTAGGAGCGGCTATAACTTCGGCTGTTGCTAATAAAGAGTATTCATCTTATGAAGAGGCTGTAAAAAATATTATAACTTATAATGATAAACCTATAACTCCAATTAATGAGAATGTTAAAATCTACTTCGAATATTATCAAATATTTAAAGAATGCTATAAAAGAAATTTTGAATCGATGAGTAAATTAAAAAATATAGCTTATTAAATATCAGCTGCTTTTATACTCGCACGCAGAGAAGATTATAAACATAATAAAATTGAATTATGAAATTGATCTCAATTTATAATAAAGTTAATCGTGCGTTGATAAGCACAAAAAATTTACTTAAACATTTAGGGTGGGGGTTAGAATAACAGTTAAAAGTAAAAAAGAAAAATAATACAAAAATTACTTATACGGCAAAAAGTCTAAAGGGTGGGCAGATGTAAGTAAAATTCAAAAAATTATTTAATTTATGATTATAGCATTCATTATTTTTATAGCTTAGTTAGAAATAGTTTAGAACATGTTTTATTTGTGATATTAATGATATTAAGTATTCATATTTTACTTAGCATACATATAATACAAATAGTTTTACATTATATTTGCTATTATAAAATAATTTTACACTGATATAAATATAAATGTTTATAAAATATTCTATACTATATAATTTAAGGAGATTTTCTATATGACTTTACCAAGAAAAATGTTTTTTATACCATTATTATTAATCTTATTTTCTTTTAATCTTTTTGGTAATTTTAAATTTGGAATTAGTCCTAGACTTGGGGCTGATATAAATATAGCAGAAACTGAATATTATAACAGCGTATTATTAGATCCAAGATTGGATATAAATTTTCAGATAGGATACGGATTTAAATTAAACAATATTAATTTATTAAGCGGTATAGATCTTTTATTTGATTTCGGAATTAATGAACATATGGTATCCATAATAGATAATAATACATCCTTAATTAATAGAGTAACTTCCATTGGAATATATACAGGAGTAGCTTTAAAATTTGATTTAACTAAAAATAATCAAAATCTTCTTCTTGGACTATCTGCTGGAGTACAGTTTAATCCTTTGCTAGGAGTAAATTACAAATCAGTTCCTATATCTCCTTATGTAAGACTATCATTTGAAAGAAAATTCTTTGAAACAGAAAAAACAGATTTGATTGCAGGAGTTCATTTATCTTAAGAGAACATGATTTTTAATGCTAATGATGTTAATAATTTATTTGCTTCTCATAGTGTAAAGCAATATCATTCTTTAGGTTTGATGTTTAGTTTTGGATTTTTCTTTGAGAATAGATAAAAGTTTTAAACAAGCTGATAACTGATATGTTATCAGCTGTTCTAAATATAGCTTATAATAATACAATTAAAAAGTTTTTATATTTAATTATCTTATTAATTATAAAATATATATAACTATAGAAAATACTTTAATATAAATTTTTTAAAAAGTAATATATGTTTTGCAAATGTAGAGTGTGAATAAAAAAAATTATATAAAAATA
>CASEHG010000227.1 GCA_949287565.1 uncultured Brachyspira sp. | reverse complement strand
TCTAATATGTTTGAAGTTCATATATATGGAAAATCTGCACATGGAGCTAAATCATATAATGGTATAGATGCTATAGTAATTGCTGCTCATATTATAACTCAGCTTCATAGCTTTACTTCAGCATTTACAGATGGAAGTATGAGGCTTCATATAGGTACTATAAATGGCGGCAGTGCTAATAATGTGGTAGCGGATAATGTTAAGATGGAAGGTATTATCAGAATGCTATGCGATGATGATACTAGAAATAAAAGATTAAATATGATAGAAAATATAATTAACAATACAGCAAAAAGTTTTAATGCTGATGCGAAGTTTGTTAATATTCCTTCTTATCCTGCTTTGATTAATCATGATGATGCTGTTAATATAGTAAAAAATTCTGCTGAATATGTTTTAGGCAAAGAAAATTGTTTGCTTGAAAAAGCTAATATGACAGCTGAAGATTTTAGTTATTATGTTCAAATGGTAAAAGGGGCTTTCTTTAGTTTGGGAGTTTCCAATGAAAAAATCAATGCTCCTATTCATAATGGTTTATTTGATATAGATGAAAATGCCATTAATATAGGAGTTAAAATGCAGGTATTAAATGTTTATAATACATATAAAAATAAGGATAAGTTTATAAAGTAACATTATTATTTTGCTTAAAACTATAGAAAAAAAAGAAATACAATATATAATTAAAGGAGATGAATATGTCATTATTTGAAGGAGCCGGTGTAGCTTTAATAACACCATTTACAGAAGATAATCAAGTTAATTATGAGAAATTGGAAGAGTTAATCGAATTTCAAATAGCAAATAAAACAGATGCTATTATCGCAGCGGGTACTACAGCAGAAAGTGCTACTCTCACACCTGAAGAAAGAATGCAGGTTATTAAATTTTGTATAGAGTGTACAAAAAAAAGAACTATAGTTATAGCCGGCACAGGAACTAATAACACAGCATCTGCAGTAGAGTTCAGTAAAAAGTCTTATGAGTATGGTGCTGATATGGTAATGGCTGTTACTCCTTATTATAATAAAGGTAATGAAAGCGGCCTTATTGATTATTATACAAAAATAGCAAATAGTGTTAAATGTCCTGTGATTATGTATAGTGTTCCTTCAAGAACTGGGGTAAAATTATCTCTTAATGTTATTAAAACATTGTCCGAGATTCCTAATATTCAGGGAATTAAGGAGGCTAGCGGGGATATTAGTTATGTTGCAGATATAGTTAATATTGCACCTAAATTGGATTTATATTCTGGAAATGATGATATGGTAACTCCTATGATGGCTTTAGGTGCTAAGGGTGTTATATCTGTTACAAGCAATATCATTCCTAAAGAAAATCATGATATGGTTATGAATTTTCTTAATGGAAATGTGAATGAAGCTATTAAAACCCAGATTAAATATATAGATTTTGTAAGAGCTATGTTTATAGAAACTAATCCTGCTCCTATAAAAGAGGCTATGAATATTATGGGATTTAATGTTGGTGAATGCCGTTCTCCATTAGGTCCTTTAAGTGAAAAAAATAGAGAGCATGTAAGAAATATTATAAATAAGTATGGATTTAAAAAATAAATAAAAATTAAAAGGAGAAAAAATATGAAAGTATTAATACATGGAACAGGAGTTATGAGCTCAATTTTAAAAGAAGTTATAGAAAAAGAAGGAGAATTAGAAATATCAGGTTTTGCTGATGATTTTACAAATGAAAAGGGCGATATTATTATAGATTTCTCTCATTTTTCAAGACTTCCTGCTATGATAGATTACAGTTTAAAAAATAATATACCTATGGTTATATGTACTACAGGTTATGATGAAACTATGCTTGCTAAAATAGTTGAAGCTTCTATACAAGTACCTATAGTATTATCATCTAATACTTGTATAGGAATAAATCTTATGAATGATATAGTTGCTAAGATAGCTCCTCAGCTTAGGAATTTTGATATTGAAATCATTGAAACACATCATAATAGAAAAGTTGACTCTCCAAGCGGAACAGCTAAGAGTTTATTCAATATTATTAATGATGCTTTAGATAATGAAATGTTTTTAGTTAGCGGAAGAAATGGTCTTCATGTAAGAGATAAAAAAGAAATAGGTATGCATTCTGTAAGAGGCGGTTCTATTGTAGGAGATCATAGCGTTATTTTTTATGGAGATGATGAGATTATAGAAATTAAACACTCTTCTACTTCTAGAAGAATTTTTGCTAATGGTGCTATTAAAGCTGCTAAATTCCTTATAGGTAAGAAACCTGGTCTTTATAGAATGAAAGAGGTTTTGGAATAATAAATATTTTAAATAATAAGTCGATAATGCTGTAAACAATTTATTATAGGAGATACTGAAATGGATATGTTAGAAAAGTCAGAAGATATTATTGCATACATTAAAAATTCCAAAAAGAAAACACCTGTTAAAATCTATATAAAAGGAAATTTATCTGAAATAAAAACTAATGCTAAAGTATTTTCTTCAGGAAATTTTCATTTTGTAGTTGGAGATTATGAGGATATAAAGGCTATATTAGAAGAACATAAAGACTCTATAGAAGATTATTATTTAGAAAATGATAGAAGAAATTCTGGTGTTCCTACTTTAGATTATTTTAATGTTAATGCAAGAATCGAGCCGGGTGCTATAATTAGGGATAAAGTAACAATAGGTAATAATGCTGTTATTATGATGGGAGCTGTTATTAATATTGGTGCTGAAATAGGAGAGGGTACTATGATAGATATGGGTGCTGTTTTAGGCGGACGTGCTATTGTAGGAAAGAATTGCCATGTTGGTGCTGGTGCTGTGCTTGCTGGTGTTATTGAGCCTCCTTCTGCTAAACCTGTTATTGTAGAGGATAATGTTGTAATAGGAGCTAATGCAGTTATTATTGAAGGTGTTCATATTGGAAAGAATGCTGTAATTGGTGCGGGCGCTGTTGTTATAGAAGATGTTGCAGAAAATCAAGTGGTTGCTGGAAATCCTGCTAAAGTGGTAAAAACTAAAGATGAAAAAACTGCTGATAAAACTAAATTGGTAGATGATTTGAGAAAATAATTTTCATTAATTTAAAGCCTCTGTATTATAATTGATATAGAGGCTTTTTATAATCATTAT
>CASEHG010000226.1 GCA_949287565.1 uncultured Brachyspira sp. | reverse complement strand
TTATAATTTCAAACAATCTAAAAAACATATAATGTAAAATAGCAATAACTATTGAATAAACAGGAGAATATAAAAATGCAGGAAGCAGAAAAAATATACTAAATATAGCAGCACAAATTACTGCAATTATACTTAATACTTTTGAATTAAAAGGTATTAAATAAAATGATAAACTCAATGCTGTATAAAATATTAAGCATAAAAAAGAAAATATAACTTTATTTTTAATATTTGCCATAAATAATAAACTCCAAAATATTAAAATACTATAGTACTTATTATCAAGTTCATAACCAAACTTTTATTGTTATCAACACCGAAAGTTAATTGTAAAGGTGTTGTACCGTAAAGATTATACCCTATTCCGCCTCCTACAACATACAATAAATGACCTTTATCAATACTGCTTTCAAAATATTTTCCATAACCAACATTACCAAAAGCAACTAAGTATATATCATTAAAACCAGAAGGAAGAAATCTCATAAAAAATTTATATTCAAAATGGGCAAATGTAAGAAAGTCCATATTTTTAAGATGTGCTTCCAAATTTGATAAAGGCATCATCATAAGAGAGTATAAATATTTAAATCCAATAGAATATTTTTTCTCGCTTTTATCAAAATAAGCACTATATCCTATATAAGGCATAATTCCAAGTTCTCCCCAATAATGAAAGAATGAATAAGGCATACTAGCTGAAACATTATAAGAATACTGCTTTTCATTAGGTATAATACTAGCACCTACACCAGCATTGAATTTTAATTTATTAACTCCATCATCAACAAATGTAGAACTTAAGTTAATACTTTGATTAATCTTAAATATAGAACTTAATCTATAAACCTCTCTTTCAGAAGTTAACATTTTACCTATATTCATACCATAAGAAATACTAACATTATCAAAATAATATCCTAATCTTAATTGTCCGTAATATTCTAAATCTTTATAATTGAATGTAGCAAATGGAGGTGTTATTCCCTGCTTATAATTCAAATCTATAAAAAATCTTCTGTATCTGTATTCCATTCCAACATTAGCGAATATTCCAAATGATGATTCTGCACCATAATCAAAACTTATCCCTACACGAGGAACATATACAAAATGTGAATTCTTTTTATATGCATATCCAAAATCAACAGAAAATGGAAATCCAAAATAATTATAACTATAATGAAAACCTGAGTTTACAAAATCATTCTGAGCAAAAAGGCAACTTGATAATATAAAAAATAATAATAACAGTTTTTTCATAAAAACAATACACCTACTATTTATCTTATACTACTATTATAACACGAGTATTATGTCTGTCAATATACTTTGTGTAAAATATTAAGAAATTCAACTCTTATATAAAAACAAATCATTTTATGAACTGTAAACTATCTTATAAATAATTATATGTATTTACAAACAGTATATACCTAAACAATTATATTTTGTCAAAATAATTTTTTTAATTTAAAATATTTGCAGGGCTTTGCCCCGCAC
>CASEHG010000225.1 GCA_949287565.1 uncultured Brachyspira sp. | reverse complement strand
TGTTTTTTATCTGCATAATATTCTATAGCCTCAAATTTGGTAGGAACTAAATCTCCATTTATAGCTTTTTCTGTGCCTGTTATAGCACCGAAAGCAAATACAAACTTAGAATAAGTATCCACTGCTATCAAATACTGTTTAAGATCTATAATAACTGCTTTACCTTGTATAGAATAGAAACGGAATCTATCCATTCTACCGGGTAAATAACCATTATCATCATAAAGAGGATTATCTTTATCATATTTATATATACTCATAGAACTTATACTATAACCAGATGCCTGATTCTCACCATCATTTGCTTTATAAAAACTAGCAGCTACATTATTCCAATCTGCACCGCCTGCTATCCAAGATCTTGAAGAATCATCAAAGAAATTATATACAGGAAGTTTATCATCTCTGAAACTTGCTTTAAATAGCCAAGAATCAAATTTACTAGCATCATATCCTCCGTAATTAGGATTATTATAATCCGAATTAATTTTAAAAGGATCTTCATCTACAGGTATTTCTGCAGGAGGCTCAGCTTCTTCAATAGTTAAGCCGTCTGAAGAAGAAGATGATGATGATGAACTTTTGTTATAATAATATCTAGGATTAAAGAAATGGTTACCGCAAGACATCATAAATAAAGATATCATCAATAAAAACAATAAATAACTCTTTTTCATATCATTTCCTTAAATTTATAATTATCCTTTAAATGCTAAACCTAAAGTAAGACCAAAATCTAATGAGTTTATATAATAAGATTTTAAAGGTGTTGTAGTATTAAATGCAGGTTTTCCTTCTTTTTCTAAAGCAGAATTCATTAAACTCAATAAACTGTCTGGCATAGTAATATATTTTGGAGAATATACATTAAATCTTGTATAAGCACCTAATATAACTTCAACTCTGTCATTTACAGGCTGATTGTATTCTAGCATAAATTTTATACTAAACATTACTGGATTCATATTTTTAACCATAAAGTCAGTTACTATTATCTCTCCTATTTCAGGGAAACCAGGCATATCTATATCAAAGTAAGCTAAATATTCAGGTGATACATCTGCTATCAATTTACCTCCTATATGGAGTCCTAATGCCAATCTGCTGTCTAAGAAATAAGCTTTAGTACCAACTCCGAAACTTATTACAGGTGTATAAGAAACATTAATATAAGCATTTGCTGTAACACCTTCATATGTTGCACCTGAAACCTGTCCGGCAAATCCGCTTCCCACACCTATAGAGCCAAATACACTCATACCGCTGAATTTAGCAGGGTCTAATCCGCCAAACCATCTCTCAGAACCAAATAAATAACCAAGTTCAGCCTCTCCGTCCATAGTATATCCAACTCCGCCTTTCATATAACCAGCACCGATTTTACTCAAATCTTCATCACTTATTGAAGGCATTGTAGCAGAGCCGTTAAAGTTTGCCTTTAATGCCCAAATAAAACCTTCATCAAAACTATAAGCTACCGAAAAGCTTGCTAATAATAAAACGTTAATAAATATCTTTTTCATCATAAATTAATTTTCTCCCACTAATTAAAATCGACATAATATTAAAAATGTTTATATCAAATTGTACTATCTTTTTGACATAAGTAAATACTGTTTTTATATTGTTTTTACAAAAAATTTACTATTATGTTTTCTTACTTTAAAAAAAACGCTACATATCAAACATATTTATTAGACATTTAATAATTTTTGTATTATTTTTTGTAGACATTTTCTATATAATGTTGATTTTTATATAGTTAATTTATACTATTTTTATAAATTTAGTTTTTAATAGTATCTTTGTAATATTGAATTGTTTTATATGGAGGCTTTAATTGAAAATTTATTATGTTACTATACCAGTTAACATAATCAAATCTATTAACTTCAGACATTATTGAATGTTTTTCATCAGGATGTATATCATATTTGGCAAACATCATTGCTATAGTCTGTACAATATAATAAGAAAATATATCTTTCAATTTTTCATTATTTAATCCAGAAGTTAAAAATTGATAAGTACTTATTATAGAAATTGATTTACATGGCTTTATACTATTATTTTCACAAACTATTCTATCTACAAATCCTCCATCTGCAATAGATTTAGCACTCATTCCTCTGTAATTTGAAGTTAATGGCATATTTACTATTACTATAGAAGTATCTCTAAATTCATTAGCTACTATCCGCCAATATAAAGAAGTAAAAATAAATAATCTTTTAGCATCTAGCAGTTCATTTCTTCCATTCACTGGACTATTCCAAACATTAAGTATGCTCTGCTCATAAGACGGAGCTATATTTTTTGCTATAACTTTTAAAGGAGTTCCATATTCATATCCGAATAATTTTTTTATATTAAAACTAGTTTCATTTGAAAGAGAATATAATATATCTTTCTCTAATTGATTATAATCTATGTTTTTTATATCTATAAAATCTCTTTTAAATATATCCGAATTTTCTATTATTACTTTTCTATTATCAAAATAAAATTTATTATCATCTACACCATTTTTTAGATTGTATTTTATTTTGTAGCCTAATATATCATAGGTAAGTTTTGATAAATCATCATCAAAAATATCAAGAAAATCACCTGGGGTAAAACCGACAATACTGTCATCTTTAATATAAGTTATGTTAACATCATATACTTTATCTTTATTAAGAGGCTCATTACTTTTTTGACATGATAAAAAGAATATCAAAAACAAAAATATTATGTTACTCAGGTATTTCACCGCTTACACCCATAGCTTCAACTTTTTCAGTATCTATATAATATTTTATCTCTCTTGCTCTCACAACACTCTCTTTCTGTTTCAAATAAGGACTTTCACCCCAAAGCCTCAAATATTTCTGTTTATCAAAATAAGTAGCCCAAGCACTTTGAGAATTCATATCTTTGCCTTCTACATGTACATTACCATTGGCACGAAGTTTTTCTTCATCATTAAACATCTGCATAGTTACAGAAGTAATCTTTATGCTTCTATCCTCTACATAGGCTTTAGGACTTCCGCTTACTGTAGCAACTTTAGTATCAGGATCAAGATGCAGCAAATCTCCTTCTAATGATAAACTCTCATCATAGTCAATCATAACAACGTCATTATGGAATATAACATCTTTAAACTTTTCATCTTTTTTATATTCTATCCATTCACCAAAAGCTATAATTCCTCTGTCAGGCATTCTAACTGAAGGATCCTGATACATATAAATATGCTCATTATCTATTTCATATTCTATGTATCCGCCTTTGAGTATCATATTCTCTTCATAAAAATAAGCTGTAACATTTCCATAAGCATATAAAGTACGGGTATTATTATCTTTTCCGCCATATTCATTTAAAAATAATCTATCTGCCACTACAATATTATAATTGCTTACATTATCTTTCTTTTTATTTGTTTCTGAAGAGTTAATATAATTATTAGTTTGAAGTACATATATTTTTCCTCTTCCCATAACATTAGCAGTAGCAGTTTTAGCATTATACTCTAATATTTCACCTTCAAGTCTATCAGCACCTTGATAAAGTCTAGGATTTCCTGTAAGAAGAGCTATTTCTGAATCCATATCATAAATTAAATTATCAGCATAACCATCTGTTTTTCTTTTAGTTTCAGTGTCAACATGAGTTAAATGTACATTACTTATAGCCTTAGCTATTGGAGTATTAAAATCTCTTTCCATAAATGAACTTCTTATAGTCATATTATTAGTAGGAGATTTCAAAACAGGTTTATTCTTTACATAAGCATATCTAGTTTTTCCATTATAACTAGCATATCCGCCGGATATTGTAGAACCATTGGTTTTACTTAAAAGTCTAACACCACCGCTGAATGTAGCCAACTCTGTTTCCTGATAGAATGTCATAACATGACTTGTAATTACAGCAGATGAATCCTCCATTTTAGAATTACCTGTGTATTGAAAAACTTTTGTTTTATTATTGTAAGTAAATTTATCAGCACTTCTTCTTGATTGAGCAAGCAAAGACAATGCTAATATAAACAATATAATTATAACAAAAAATTTATTGATCTTCAGCAACTGGAACTCCTATAGCATCGCCTTCATCAGTTTCATTATATACTGTAATATGTTCTAATCCCATATCACCTTCCATACTGCTTCCTGTAAGCCAGCTTCCATCTTCCTGCTCTACACGAATTGGTACAGGGCTTTTGAATTGCTGTTTTTCATTATCCCATTGTAAATATTCAGTATAAAGTATTGTATTATTTGATGCTTTAACAATAACATTTGTATATATTTGTGTATATAATGTTTCTTGATTTACAGTTATAAATTCACCTGATACACTAGCAGCTATAGTATTATTAGAATCATAAGTGTATGTTCTGCTTTCATAAAGTTCAACTAATTTCTGTTTATTATAAAATTTGGCATTAGTAGCAAAAGAATCTAATTGTTTAAAATTGGTATCATAATTTTCTCTTCTAAAACCATAAAATTCCATATCAGGAGGAGGTACAAAATTATCAGGCTGATTAAACTCTTTTCCAATATCATTAAAATTAGTGCAGGAAACACATAGCAGTAAAAATATAATATTAAAACTTACTAATAATTTCATTATAAATACCTTTAGATTTAAGTATCATATCTATTACTACCCTAACAGCACCATATCCGCCTCTTTTACTTATTATAACATCAGCAACTTTCAAAGCCTCACAATGCGCATCTTTAGGAGAAAAAGATATTCCTGCATATTTCATAACACTTAAATCTATTAAATCATCTCCAATATAAGCTATCTCTTCTTTTTTTAAACCATATTTTTCCATTAAAGTTAAAATAACAGGCATTTTATTTTCTTGACCAAGTATCAAATCTTCAAATCCATGTCTTCTAAATTTATCAAATCTTGTTTTTATGGCATTAGAATTACTTCCTGAAATAACAGCAATTTTTATACCAGCTTTTAATGCTAAAACTACCCCCATACCATCTTGAGTGTTAAAAAACTTACTTTCAACGCCATTATCATCAAATATTAATCTGCCGTCAGTCATCACTCCATCTATATCTGAAACTAAAAGCTTAATTTTTTTTAATTTATTTTTATTAAATAGATATGAAATATAATCTCTGATATTCATTTTAAGAAACTTTCATTAAGATATTAGGATAAAACATTTTGGGGCTTACAGGACTCGAACCTGCCCACCCGGTTTAGGAAACCAGTGCTCTATCCTGATGAGCTAAAGCCCCTTATAATAAAGAAGCTATCAAGTTTTACAAAATCGGAGAGTGTGGGACTCGAACCCACATGGGTGTTAGCCCGGCGGTTTTCAAGACCGCTGCTCTACCAATTGAACGAACTCTCCAAACAAATATGAAACCTATTATAACATATATAAAATTTATTTCAAGTTTTTTTTTTACTTAAATTTCAAATTCATTCCTCTTTAAAAAAAGCTCTTCTGAAATAAAGTCCATGTGCTGGTGCTGTTACAAATGCTCTTGCTCTATCCTCACTTTTTAATATATCTTCTATAAAATTAATGGGCTTTTTTTTCTTCTGACCTTCTACTAAAGTACCTACTATTATTCTAACCATATTATGCAAAAAAGCATTGCCTCTAATAATGAAATATATAGTATCTCCCTTTCTTATAGCTTTAACTCTTTCTAAATACCTAAATTTAGAATCATTCTCATCTTCTGTAGAACAAAATGATGTAAAATTATGCTCTCCTATTAGATATTTTGCATATTCATTGATTAATTTTTCATCTACAACATTTTTTCTATAAAACCATGCATATCTTTCATAAAAAGGAAAAGATGTACTGCTGTTATGAACTATATACAAATATTCTCTAAATGTAGCTGAAGCCCTAGCATTAAAACTATCAGGCATCTCTTCAGCTTTTATTATTCTTAAATCTCTATCCAAATACGAATTCAAAGCTATATGAACTTTATGTATTGGAACAAGCATTTTAGGAACTCTAAAATTAGCAACCTGTCCTAAAGCATGAACTCCCGCATCCGTTCTTCCGCAGCCGTATATAGTTATCTTCTCACCATATACTTTCTGAACAGCTTTATATATCTCACCCTGAACCGTTCTCAAATTAGGCTGTATCTGCCAGCCATAAAAATCTGTACCGTCATATTGTATTGTTATCTTTATATTATTCATTATCAATTATTTGTTATATTCTCTGGTATAATTATTCCTAGCTTTTCGGCTGCATTAGTATTAATACTTAATGTTGGGGTTTGCAAATATTCTATCGGCATAGATGCTGGTTCTGCTTCACCTCTAAGTATTTTAACAGCTTGTTTTGAAGTCAATTTTCCAAGATCATAATGACTTATACCATAAGTAGCAAGTCCGCCTGATTTAAGCATATCAACTTCACCGCATATCACAGGTATTTTTGCTGGTTCTGTAACGCTTATAACATTAGGCATTCCAGCTGCAAGCATATTATCTGTAGGTATATATATTGCCTCAGCTTTACCTATTATACTTTGAACTACCTGCTGTATATCATTTGGATTTGTTATTGTAGCTTCCATATATGATATACCCATTTCATCTAATTTTCTTTTTGCCATGTCTATTTGAAATTTAGAATTTTGTTCGCTTGAATTATACATAAGAGCAACTGTTTTTACATCAGGAACTAATTTTTTTAATAATTCCATCTGTTCATCTACAGGAGTTAAATTTGAAGTACCTGAAACATTTCCTCCAGGAGCTTCATTTTTCTCAACTAATTTTGCTGTTTCCGGATCGGTAACTGCTGTAACTAATATAGGAATATCTTTTATAAGATTAGCTGCTGCCTGTGCTGCTGGTGTTGCTATTGCTAATATTAAATTACTTTTATCATTTAAAAATTTTTGTGATATTGTAATACAATTTGCCTGTTCGCCCTGAGCATTTTGATAATCAAATTCAACATTCTTTCCCTCTTCATATCCCTCTTCTTTTAATCCATCTACAAACCCTTTATAAGCCTGATCTAATGCCGGATGTTCTACTAATTGTATAATACCTATTTTTATCATTTCAGAATTATTTGTTCGATTATTTTCTGTTTTTGAGCAGGAAAAGATCATAATTAAGGCTATAGATAATATAAAAATATATTTTTTCATAAGAAACCCTTTTATTATATTTTTATTTTTTAATAAAAAAGCCCATATAAATATTATACAGGCTTTATAATCAAAAAACAATTAAAATAAAATTATTATAAATCTGCTGGTATTGTAATATTTAATTTTTTTGCTGCATTAGTATTAATTTCTAATACAGGATTTTGTATATATTCTATAGGCATATCTGCAGGTTTAGCTTCGCCTTTTAATATTTTTACTGCTTGATTAGCTGTTAATTTTCCTAATTCATAATAATCTATACCATAAGTAGCTAGTCCGCCAGCATCAAGCATAGCAGCCTCTCCGCATATTACAGGTATATTAGCAGGTCCTGTAACTCCTATAACATTTGCCATACCAGATGATACCATGTTATCTGTAGGAACATATATAACATCTACTCTGCCTATTAAACTCTGAACTACCTGCTGTAAATCATTAGGAGTTGTTACTGTAGCATCTACATAAGA
>CASEHG010000224.1 GCA_949287565.1 uncultured Brachyspira sp. | reverse complement strand
CTGTCGCTTCCTATAGTTATAATATTTCCGCCCAATTTATGATACAGATTTAATATATCTATGGAAGGAGTAGTATCTTTCAAACCGTATCTATGATATGAAGTATTAAATTCTATTCCTTTACCGTCTTTTATAACGATTTTTAATATATCTTCTATAATCGGTTTTACTTTTTCAAAAGGGTAAACCCCTTTTTTATCATATCGTATAATCAAATCCAAATGACCAAGCACTGAATAATTTTTAAACATTTTTACAACATTGAGCATTTCTTCATAATAGGCTTCATTGTATTCTTTTTGTGTTTTGTTTCTTTGAAAATCCTGAGTCCAGAATTCTTTATCATTTACCTGATGAACTGAAAATATAATAAAATCAAAATCGTATTTTTTTAAAAGAGCCTCATATTTATCTATAGTATGAGTTTGTATTCCGCATTCAAGTCCTGTTTTTATATTAATTTGTTTTCCGTATATTTCTTTAATTCTTTTTATATCTTCTATATACTTTGGATAATTGACATTTGATATAGTTTTTTCATCTTTTATTTCAATTTCGTCCCAATCTTTTTTTATGCCATAATCCACATGATCAGTAATACAAATATCATCTATATTTAGTTTTATAGTATCTTTTATAACTTCTTCTAATGGATAATTAGAATCATCGCTAAACTCTGTATGTACATGATAATCGGCAGTCATATGATAATCCTTTTTTATATTAATAGTTATCAATAATTTATTTTAATTATATCATTTATAATAAAAAGAGACAGCATATTTTTTAATGCTGCCTCAAATTTATAAAGAATATTATGAAAAAAATATTTTTACTTATTGAAGAGTTTTCATATCAATTACATATCTGAATTTTGCCTGACCTGTTGTAAGTTTTTCATAAGCCTCATCAATTTGATTTGCAGCAATGATTTCTGTTTCAGGGTATATTTTATGCTTTAAAGAGAAGTCCAACATCTCTTGAGTTTCTTTAATACCGCCTATCATAGAACCATAAACTTTTTTTCCGCCTGAGAATATTAATCTTGCCAAATCTATGCTTTGTTTTAATTCTGCAGGAGGAAGTCCTACTATAGCCATTTCTCCGCCGTATTTCAATAGATCAACATAATTGTTAACATCATAACCAGTAGGAATTGTAGATATAATTAAATCAAAACGTACAGGAACATCTTTTGTAGAAGTAAATAAATCTTTAGCTCCCATTTCCAAAGCTTCTTTTTTCTTCTTATTATTTCTAGCAAATACATAAACTTGAGCACCCATATTAACAGCATATTTTACAGCCATAGAGCCAAGTCCTCCGAAACCAGCAACACCTACTATATCTCCTTCTTTTACTCCTGAGAATTTCAAAGGAGAATAAGTTGTAATACCTGCACATAGTAATGGGGCTACTTTTTCCATTGGAGCATCTTTTGGTACAGTAATAGCAAATTTCTCGCTTACTACTATATTATTAGAATATCCTCCATAAGTAGGTTCGTCATTATGGAAATGGTCTTTACAATCATAAGTAAGTACAGTTTGTCCTCTTTCGCAGAATTGCTCATGGCTTCTTTTACATGCTTCGCATTCCCCGCATGAGTTTACCATACAGCCTACGCCTGCATAATCTCCTACTTTAAACTTAGTAACATTTTTTCCTACTGCTACAACCTTTCCTGCAATTTCATGTCCCGGAACCATAGGATATATTCCTTCATGCCATTCGCTTCTTGCTGAGTGTATATCGCTATGGCATATTCCGGCATACATTATTTCTATTAATATATCATTATCGCCCATAGAATGTCTTGAAAATTCAAATGGTTTAAAAGTATCTGTTTTGCTATGTACAGCATAACCTTTAGCATTTATTCTCTGTCCTGAATTAGCTTCTTCTAAGTTTTTATCAAGTAACATAAATAACTCCTTTTTATAAATATGGCATTATTATAACATTGAAGTGTACTCCAATGTCAATAGGCAATATACATATTTTTGAATTTTTATCCTAAATCCCGCCCATTATTTTTGTTAACTTTATTTACAATTAATAGCTTTATTCATATTTAAAGCCAATTCAGAAAAAGCATGCCCGCCCAAGCATTTATTAGATTTAAAATCTTTTCAACGCACGTATAGCCAATTCTTTAATATAATAAATATTTGTATTTTAGACAAACTTATGTTTTAAATTTGATTTAACGTGCGGTGAGTTATTCCTGATTAACTAGTTTTTCTTCACTGCCATTAACTTTTCCTTCTTTATCTACTTTAACAGTGAATATTTTTGAAACACCTTTCTCTTCAGCAGTTATTCCATAATAAGCATCGGCTATAGTTGCAGATACTTCATCATGTGTAATGATTAAGAACTGAGTTTTATCGGATAGGTTTTTAACCATGTTTTTGTATCTTATAATGTTCGCTCCGTCAAGTGCAGCATCTACCTCATCAAGTATACAGAAAGGACTAGGACGATATAGGAATATCGCAAATACTAAAGCAAGCCCTGTCATAGTAAGCTCGCCGCCTGAATATGATACAATGTTCTCCATTCTCTTTCCCGGAGGCTGAGCAAATATATCTATAGGGCTGTTTAATAAATCTTCTTCATTTTGTATTTTAAGTCCGGCATTTCCTCCGCCGAATAATATTTTAAATGTTTCTGAGAATTTTTTATTTATTTCATTGAATGTTTTTAAGAAATCTTCACCGGCTTTTTTATTGGCATCGGCTATTATTTTTAATATCTCTTCTTTTGATTTTTCTAAATCTTCTTTTTGTTTAGTAAGGAATTCAAATCTATTTTTAGCTTCCTGATATTCATCAAGTGCCATTTCATTTATATGTCCGAGATTCTTTATTCTTTCATTAATAGTATTAAGTTTATTTTTATAAGACTCTTCATCTATTAAGTTTTGAGTATTTTCTTCAAAGTCTTTTAAGTTAAGAGCATAATTTTCATAGAAATGACTATAAATATCTTTTATTTTATCATTGCTTTGATTTATTCTCTCTCCAACTCTTGTTATATTTTCATTTATCTCATTAAGTTTTTTAACTCTTTTTGCTAAACTAGTTTCAAAATTGGATAATGCAGATTCAGCCTTTTTTATTTCATTTGCTTTATGTCTTGATTCGCTTTCAGTTTTTGATTTTTTCTTCTCTAATTCTTTATAATTAATGGAGTTTTCTTTATATTCTTCATTAAGTTTTTTATACTCTTCTTCTAATCTGTTTATTTTTTCATTAAGAGATGCAAATTCATCTTCTATCATCTTCATACTTTTCAATATCATTTCTTTTCTGTCTTCAGATGCTTTTTTATTGGTTTCGTATTTTGCTCTTTCTATTGTTAGTGTAGTGAGATTAGCATTTGATTTATTAATATTATCAGTAGCTATTTTTATTTCATTATTTATTTCTTCGATTTTTTCTATATTAGTTTTGATAAAACTTTCTAAGTCAGCTATTTCTTTGTCTATGGCTTCTTTTTGCATATAAGTACCTTCCTTGTCGAAAAGTAAATCAACAAAAGGATCTTTGATTTTTGTATACTCTTTAAATATACCCTGCAAAAATAATGCATCTTTTTTTTCTGTATCTAAACTCTCACCTAAATTTCTTATAAAACTGCATAAAGAATTATAGCTAAGCTCATTTAAATTTGATAGTACGCCATCTTCTTCAAATTCTTTTATAGTGTTCATTTTTATGTTTATAGCATTTAAAAGATTATTAAATCCTATATCAATGTCAGTTTCATGCTTTCCTATATTCTGATAAAAGCTGTTTCCCATAACATCTTTTTTCTTTTCATCTATCTCAGTTATTATTTTATTTATAACTTCTAATTGTCTTTCTCTGGCATCTGCAATTTTTAATGTTGCATTTTGATTTTCATTTGTCAAAGTAGATATTTGATCATTTAGGCTCGCTATTTTATTTTGTTCATTTGCAATATTAGTTTCTTCTGCTTCCTGTTCTTTAAGAGATTTTTCTATATTTTCAGCTATAGTTTTTACGGCCTCTTCAAGTTCTGCTATTTGAGATTTATCTTCTTCTATTCTTTTTAGAAGCGAATTCTTTCTGCTGATAGTTTCATCTTTTTCTTTGCCTGCATTATCAAGCTGATTCTTTAATTGATTAGACATCTTCTCTATATGAGTAAGCTCTGTCATTATAAGCGAAACCTGTTTATCAAGCTCTATTGATAATGTTCTTGTTTCTTCAAATTTTAAAAGCTCCTGCTGTTTCTGTTTGTCTAAATCCTGCAGTTCTTTTTCTAACTCTGACTTTTTATTTGTATGTTCTTCAAGGCTTTTATTTTGATCTTCTAAAGTTATTTTTAATTTTTTTACCTGATTAACATTTAAACTTATATTTATTTTTTTCTGTTCATCTTTAAGATTATAATATCTTTCTGTCCTTGCAGCCTGTTCTTTTAAAGATTTATAATGTTTTTCAGCATTTTTTATTTCTATTTTAACATTATCAAGATTTCTTTCGGACTCTTCTAGCTTTTTAGCAGCTTCTCTTCTTCTTTCAAGATATTTACTTATTCCTGCGGCATTTTCAATAATGCTTCTTCTCTCTTCAGGCTTCTGCTTAGCTATCTCTGAAACAGTACCCTGCTTTATAACCGAATAGGCATTTTTTCCAAGTCCTGTATCCAAAAACATATCAACTATATCTTTTAAACGTACCTGCTCATCATTGATATAGTATTCTGATAATCCTTTTCTATAGTATTTACGAGTAACTATAACTTCATCAATATCGTATTTTTTTATCCATCTTGATTTATTGTCTAAAGTAAGAGCTACCTGTGCAAGAGATGATGGTTTTCTAGTATCTGTACCATGGAATATGACACTTTCAAGTCCTTTGGCACTGTCAATTCTCAATCTGCTTGCGGACTGCTCTCCCATAACCCATAGAAAAGCCTCTACTATATTACTTTTCCCTATTCCGTTAGGTCCAAGTACTACAGTAACGCCTTCATTGAACTCTATATTTGTTTCTATGGCAAATGATTTGAATCCGTGCAAATTAAGATTCTTTATGTACATCTCTTTTCCTGTATTAAGTATATATTTATTGATTATACAATTCTATTAAAAAATAATCAATTATTAAATAGACAATATATAAAAACACTATAAATTTATTTGTTTTTATATGTTATTAGTCCTGCTTATTTTCGGTATAATGCATAGTAAATATGAAGACTATGGTAATTTTGTTGTGATAAAATATTAATTTTAATGTGTTTTTTACGAGATGAAAAAACTATCATTTTATAGGAAATTCAAAAATATATAGCTAATACAAGGATAATTTGTATCATATAAAATGATATGCAATTATATATTGATTATTAGTTAAACTTTTTATTTTAAATATTGACATTATAATTTAATATTTTATAATATTTTTATGAAAAGAATATTTACTTTATTAAATAATACACTCGACACTCGACACTCGACACTCGACACTCGACACTCGACACTCGACACTCGACAAATAATTTAAATCTTTTAAAAAATTTAATATCCGATAAAAATTATAATAATTCTAAAAAAATATATTCTTCTTTATACATTTTTAAGTTAATATTTGTATTGCATGATATTTTAAAAATTTATTTATCATTTTTAATACAAAAACAATCATATATAAAAAACTATAATCATAATTTTATTCTTCTATATTTTCTCAAACTTTTGAGAATGAATTTTTTCAATGATAGAAACATTTTTAAAAATGTTTTTTATAAAAATTATAATTTATATAAGGAGTTCTAATATGAACAAAAGACTATTTTCAATTTTATTTACTTTATTTTTAGTAGGTGTTTTATCTGTAAGCTGTTCAAATGCAGATAAAACAGGTTCAGGAGAAACAAAGCCTACAGGTATAGACAGCAAATATGCAGGTACTTGGATAGGAGACGGAGATTTAGCTGGTCAAACAATTATTATAAATGCAGACGGTTCAGCACAAAGTCAACCTGAGGGTGTTGATATGCCTGCTTCAAGTATAACTAAAAATTCTGATACTTCATATACAGCAAATTATACTCTTAATCCTAGCACTGGAGTTACAGTAAAAGGTACTATGAATATAGAATTTACTTCTGATACTTCTGCTAATGTTAAAGGTCAAAATACAATTACTCACTCAGGCGGAACTTATACTGAAAATATCAAAGGCACTTTAACTAAACAGCAATAATCAATCGTGTTTTTATTTAGGGCTTGATTAATTATATTAGTCAAGCCTTTTATTTTGCATTATTTTAAATTCACATAATTTAATCTAAAAACTTTATATCAAATTGGCTTATATAATCTCTCTTTTCATACATATCATCTTCTGTTATATTATCTATAACATAAACTAAAGTAGATATTTTCACTGTCTTTTTTACTATATTGTTTAAGTCTTCATTTATCTTTATAATGATTTTATTGTACTTGTTAATATAATCTTTTATATCTTTAGTGTTTTCTATATCATCAATAGTTTTATCAAAGAAAGCATTTATTTGTTTTACTTGGTTCTGAGCCTCTAATTTTATATATTCTTCTTTAAATGTATTAGAAACTTCTTCAAATGATTTTAATTCTTCGTTTTTGGATATATTTATTTTGTTAATAAACATCTCTTTTATTTCTTTAATATTCAAAGCGATTTTCAAATAATTTTCATAAGTAATATTGTCAGTATTTTCTGATGATTCTTCAATAGTTTTTTCTGTAGTATTAGTATCTGCCTGAACTAAATTGCTTGAACTGTTTTTTTCATTTTCAATGCTAGCATAAATTCTATCAAATTCTTCTATAAAAGTAATGATGAATCTTTTTTCAATATTACTTAGTTTTAAAAAAGAACTTCCGCCTTGTACATCAATCAAAGATGAAGGTTCTCTGCTGCTTAATTTCATTATATTATTTTTAACAAGCAATTCTGATAAAATTTCTAAGTATAATACGTTAGAATGAAATCTAGCTATTCCATTTTTATCTACACCATACCTTAAATAAGCCTTATAAGTATGCCCATTATTATAATAATTAATATACTTAGAATAATACACATCATAGTAAAATCCCATTTTAAGCATTGTTTCATATACTATTTCATCGTTATATTCTTTATTTAATTTTAATCCAATTTCCATAATATTTTTATACTCTCTTTCATATTGTTTTATCATTATTATAGCATATTTACAATTTATTTAAACAAGGCTGTATAGTATTTTCTATACGCACGCTGTACAAAGCTATAGAATAAAGGGCATTAAAATCCTACATAATATCAATAAATAAAACTCTGTTCTACGTGCGTTGAGTTAATTCTAAATTTAAATAACGCTTGGGCGGGTGTGCTTTTTCTGGTTAGGCAATAATGAAATTTAAGCCTTAATTTTAAATTAAGTATAAAAGGGCGGGTTTTTAATAAATTCAAAAAGTTCATAAAAAAATTAAATTTTTGGGCTTATTTATTAAAAAAGTTTGTTTAACTATAAGGGTGGGTGGGCGGGTACTAAATAAATTTTTTTGTTTGTTAATAGAGCCTCAGATAAAAAAATAACTTGGGGTGCCTTAATTCTAATTCAAGCTGTAAAAGTAAATAAAATTATATTTCAGAACAAGGCCGCAAAAGCATAAAGGGTGGGGATCCAGAGTAATTTTTAAAAACAAATTTTTCTAATACTATAGTCTTAAATTTATTTCTGAAGCTATATTATTAAAATGCAATATGCCGAACGTACATTGTACTTTGAATAAAGAATGGCAATACCGT
>CASEHG010000223.1 GCA_949287565.1 uncultured Brachyspira sp. | reverse complement strand
TATTATCTTCTTCATTGTTTTGTTCTTCGTTATTATCAGTTTCTTCAGACTCTTTAATTTCATCATCTAAATTAGGTATGTCATCTAAATCACCAACAGTATCATCTATATTATTATCTTCATCATCTAATATATTATTAGAATCCAAAAGTTCCTCATCAGAATATTCTTTCATCTCAGGAAAATTTTCATTATTATTTTCTTCATTGTTTTGTTCTTCATTATTATTATCAAGTTCTTCAGACTCTTTAATTTCATCATCTAAATTAGGTATGTCGTCTAAATCACCAACAGTATCATCTATATTGTTATCTTCTTCATCATCTAATATATTGTTAGAATCCAAAAGTTCTTCATCAGAATATTCTTTCATTTCAAGTATATTCTTATCATCTTCATTATCTTCTTCAGGTTCTTTAATTTCATCATTCAAATTAGGTATATCATCTAAATCACTAACAGTATCATCTATATTATTATCTTCCTCATCATCTAATATATTATTAGAATCCAAAAGTTCCTCATCAGAATACTCTTTCATTTCGGGAATATTTTCATTGTTATTCTCTTTTATATTGTCATCTTCAGCATTATCATCTTTTTCATCATCAAGTATATCATCTAGATTAGGAACATCTTCTGTATCTTTCTCTTCTTCAATTATATCATCTAAGCTAGGTAAGTCTTCTAGTTCATCTTTTTGTTCGTCAAGCACATCATCTAGATTAGGTACATCTTCTGTATCTTTCTCTTCTTCAATTATATCATCTAAACTAGGTAAGTCTTCTAGTTCATCTTTTTGTTCATCAAGTACATCGTCTAGATTAGGAACATCTTCTGTATCTTTCTCTTCTTCAATTATATCATCTAAACTAGGTAAGTCTTCTAGTTCATCTTTTTGTTCGTCAAGCACATCATCTAGATTAGGTACATCTTCTGTATATTTCTCTTCTTCAACTATATCATCTAAACTAGGTAAGTCTTCTAGTTCATCTTTTTGTTCGTCAAGTACATCATCTAGATTAGGTACATCTTCTGTATATTTCTCTTCTTCAACTATATCATCTAAGCTAGGTATATCTTCTAGTTCATCTTTTTGTTCATCAAGTACATCATCTAAATTTTCTAATTTAATACTCTCATCTTCCTCATCTTTAAGTTTTTCTCCGCCGTCTTCTAAAACATCATCTAATTTTATTTCATCATCATCTTCATAATCCATTATATTATTCAAATTATCATCATGATCTTCAACTTTTATATCTTCAATTTCATCTAAATTAGGTAAGTCAATTTTACTATTTTTTGTAATTCTATCTACTTTATTAAGATATTTTATGCTTTCATCATCTAATCCTTCTATATCATTATCATAATCATCAATATTAAATTCTTCATCATTTACAATATTAGAATTAGCATAATTGTTTTCTGGAGGTTCACTTTCATCATAAATATCATCATCTTCAGTTTCATCATTTGCTATATTATTATTAGCAGCTGGTTTGAATCTTTCTACTAAAGATGTTGTAAGTAAGAAAATAAAAGATAATGATAAAAGTCCTAATATTATATATTTTAAATATTTTTGAACTATAGGTACATTAAGCTCTAATATACCTATGCTGAAATTATCTATATCTTTAACTTTACCTGAATAAAATGCAAATGTGTTGTTATCAGCTTCAATACTTCCTGTACTTCCTATATCTTTGTTCATATATTGAGTTAAACTATCTATTGATATGCTGTTAATATCTATAGAAGGGTTATAATAAACAACACCATTAGAAAGCACTACAAAATTTAAATTGTATGGAGTATTTTCAAAGATTTTTTTAAATACGCTTGCTACTATGTATCCTACTTCTATTCCTCTATCATTTTTTATAGGTTTAACAAAGTATACTCCGTCATAATCTTTATCAAAAAAAGCAATTGCTTTAGAGTTTTTATAGCTTTCCAAATCTACAGGTTTAGTTTTTACAGGTGAAGAAAATACTGATTTTCCATCTGCCAAATATAATGCTACAGTATCAAATGGATAGTTTCCGCTTCTGAATATTGATATTATTCTGTCTCTTTCTGCAGTGTCTATTCCATTTAATATAACCTGTTGTAAAAGATTTATAAAAGGATAACTATCAACTATTTTATTAAGTCTTTCATCATAATCTTTAACTAAATTGACTATACTATTCTGACATATCAAAGCGTTTCTATCAAGTTTCTTTGTATCAACATCAAAAGCATCTTTTTTCAGCCCGAATACAAATGTAATAAATAGTGCAAGAACTATTAAATTTATAAGTATAGATACATACACAAAGATAGATATCTTATTTTTGTCAGACATATTAACACCTCTAAATAACTATTATTTTTTTGTTATGTTTCTTTTAGCATCTTCCTCTGCTTTGCTTATTATAGAGGATAACATTTTATCGAAAGCAGCAAATACATCATCTGTTCTTGAATTAGATGCATTGTCTAAATCAGATGTTTTTACATCATCTTTAGAATCCTCATATTTTTCATTTTCGTTTTTATTTTTTATATTATCGATAGCTTTATTATATGAATTTAATATATCCATACTAATTTCATGAGAATCATTTTTTATATGATTTTCAGTTTTCTTACTATTAAATAAATTTCTTACATATTCTTTATTTTTTTCTTCTTCTTTTTCTTTATAGCTTGATAATAAATCATTTTTTATTATTTGCTTATTAAATTCATTATCAATTTTTTTGTAATCATTTTCTTCTTTTTCAGAATTATTCAATACTTTATCTTTTAATATATTTTCATCTAATGATAAAGTTTCAGTTATGAAGTTAGAAGATGTATTATTTAATTCTTCATTAGATATAGACATAAACTCTTCATTGTTAGTAATTTCTTCATTACTTTCTTCTTTCATTTCTACTTCATAATCATTTATGATCATATCATCATTTTCTGAAATTTTAATATCATCATAAGACTCTTCTTCATTTCTCATATCATAAAGACTATCATCTAAAAAAGTTTCTTCTATAGCTCTGTCATATTCTTCCTGTAAATCTTTTTTGATATTAGCAAATGCACTTTCAATATCAATTTCAGTTTTTATTTCTTCTGTTTTATTTTCTAAATTTTCTATCTTTTCTTCTAAATCTTTTTTATCAACAGCAAATTTATTTTTGCATGCATTTATTTCTTCTTTTATGTTAGATACTATATTTAATATATCTTTTCCTATATTGAATTTATCCTCTTTTTCAGTATTATTATTTTCTTTTATATATTCATCAGGTATTTTGTATTGTACCTTTTGAACAATAGGAGGCATTTCTTCAATAGTGTTTGATTTAGGTAATTGTGAATTAACTATATTTTTATTTATAAGTTCATCATTTCCTTTTATACTTTCAACATAATCTCTATTGCTTTTAACTTGCATAATATATTTGAAGAAATATACTACAGCTTTT
Source organism: uncultured Brachyspira sp. (assembly GCA_949287565.1). Classification (GTDB taxonomy): domain Bacteria; phylum Spirochaetota; class Brachyspiria; order Brachyspirales; family Brachyspiraceae; genus Brachyspira. Next base: position 4,009 of record CASEHG010000223.1, on the reverse strand, counting down.
ATAAATAATTGACAAACTAATATTAATAATGCTGTTATAGCAAGTACTATAAGTTCAAAGTAGTTAGGATATTCTTTTCCTATCATAGAAACAGAAAGAGAATCATTAACCATAAAGCTAGGCTGTTTTTTATAGTAAGCATATCTGTTTATAACAGAGGATACTTTTTCTATATTGTTATCTCCAACAGCTTCTCTTACATTATAAACAGAGTTTCTAGCATCGCTTACATAAAGTCTTTTATCAGCTACTTGATAATACATAGCTATATCAGATACATAAGCATAATCATTTCTAGTGGTAACTATTATTTCACCATAAGGATTTTTTATGTATTCCATTATATAAAAGGCATTTTCATTTGTAGCATTTAAAACTAATGAACCTTTTGTTTTAATTTCATTTAATAAATTATCCTGAAGTTCTAAAGGCCAAGATTTATTTCTTGATAAATATAAATTAAGAAGCATTTTACCTTCCATATTGAAAACAGTCATTCCTCTTAAATATGGGTTTTCAACAGTCATTTTATAATAATTATTTTTATATTTATCTATTTGAGCTTTTGAAGGCGTATTATTAGGATTGAAATCTTTTAGCGAATCTGATGTTTGATACATACTATATCCTACATAATCGGATATTGACTGAGTTATCAAATTAACTTGATATTCAGATACACTGTTTCTTTTAATTTTCATTTTTACAGCTATTTTATCTACTCTCTGCATCATCATATCTAAATAGTCATTAATAAATACTGCTATACCGTTATTTTCAGGCAATACAGTATTACTTGCAGCACGTGCAAACATTGCCACTATAAAAATGATAAGAAAAGATATCATTAAACTTAAAATTGTTTTCATTATTTTTTGTTTTTTATTTTCATTCATAGTATTTAGCCTTTAGATAATAGTTATCTTATAATAAAGATATAAAAAACTATATTAGTTATCGGCTAAAGCGAATTTTACTTGAAATGTTTTCTTTGTTATGGAAATGAATTTGGATAGTATAAAAAAATAGCTCCGCTGAGCCGTATACGACATAAATGCGCCTGACTATTTTCGTCAGGTGGGCTCCTCAGAAACATGACCTTGATTTCTCAAAACCGTATCGCGATAACGGCGAGCCTATCATTAATGCTTCGCTCCAGATCCCTAATGCATTAATTTATACTGGCGCAAGAATGTACTATCGTTTAACGAGAACAGCAGAGTTGCCTACAATATAAATGCTTTTTAATTATTTGTCAAGACTAGAATAATAAAATTAACATAATATTAACAAATTTATTTCTGTATTGATTAATTTATCGTTTGTACTTATATGCTTGACAAACATTTTATAGAAAATATAATATATATTAAATTTATATAAAGGCTATTTTTATGATTAAAAATATTGTTTCAGATATTGGAAATGTGTTATATGAATTTAGTGTAAATGATTTTATTAATAAATATGTGGATAAAGAAGACAGAGATAATTTTTTACAAAATTCTTTTTCAAATGAAAATTGGCATCTTATGGATAAAGGAGATTTAGCTTTTAATGATGCTAGAAAACTATTTATAGAAATGAATCCTAAATATAAAAAAATTATAGATGATTTATTTGACAGTTCATTAACTTTATGTCTTAATAAGAATCATAATAATATTTCTTTGCTTAAAGAATATAAAAATAAAGGATATGATATATATTATTTATCTAATATGCCTTCAGAAACATTTGAAGTATTGAGAAAAGAAACTGATTTTTTTGATGATACATGTATTGGAGGAGTAGTTTCTGCACATATAAAAATGATTAAGCCAAATAGAGATATTTATGAATATTTTTTAAATAAATTTAGTTTAAAAGCTGATGAATGTCTGTTTATAGATGATAATATAAATAATATCAATACTGCTTTAGAGATTGGTATTAATGCTGTACAATTAAAAAATATAGATGATATGAAAAATATACTAAAAGATATGCTTAAACAATAATTATATTATGAATTTTATTAAGAAAATACTATTAAAAATAAAAAACAGATATGGAATACTATTTCCAAGTCTTATATGTTTTTTTACTTTAGTAAATTTTATAGCCACTTTATGGATAAGCAGTTTTATATATGAGCCTAACATTACGAATCAATTTTATATGTTTTCTGTAATGTTTTTTCCTCTTACAAGCATTATAATAGGTGTTATAGTAATAATTAAATTCATTGTTGATGCTATAATGAAAAAAGAAGGATCTCATTTAAAATTGGTAATAGTTTTTATTATGGGGCTTATGACAGTTCTTCCTAGTATTGTTATAAGTAGAATATCAACATACATAATTAAAACAAATTTAAACTTATTTTTGGATCAGAATATAAATAGTTCAGTAGAATATGTAATAGATATTTCAAATAGAGAAATAACTGAAAAACAAACCTTTATGTCTGGAGTTATAGAAAAAGTTGGTATAAATTATTTTAATAACTTATTTAATAATTTAGGAATTGGATATTCAAAATATGAAGATGTAAGTCAAACTATAAAATCTTCAGAATATTTTAATAATATAGTATTTTTATCGAATTCTTATAATGCAAATAATATAATTTTTTTTAATTCAGCGAATTATATACCTCTTGATATTAACTACAAATTAACTAATACTAATACAATATTTATTAATAGTGAATATAACGGCTCATTTTATATTAATGCTATTATACCATTATCATATAGTAATAATTATGTGATATGGTCTGAACCAATGCCTAAAAATTATATAGAAGTAAGAAATAATGCTTTGGACAGTTTCAGGATATATAACTCTGTTAATATGTTTACAAATGAATTTTCTATGATTTTAAGTCTATTATATATATTTGTCCTTGGTATATCTGCATTTTTCTCTATAATATTAGGAATAGCTTTATCAAGACTTATTACAAGGCCTATAAGTTTAATACTTAATGCTACAAATTCTATTACAAATGCTGATTTTAATATAGATATGAAGCTAGGCGGTGTTCATGATATGAGAAATTTAATACATAGATTTAATGTAATGGCTAGGGCTTTGAAATATCATAGAGATAGAGAAAATACTAGAGCAAGGCTTGAAACTTGGAGGGAGGCTGCTATTAAGGTAGCTCATGAGATAAAAAATCCTCTTATGCCTATAATAATGAATGCTGAACTTATAGATAGAAAAATATCTGTAAATATGACTGAAAAAGATGTTGATAGGGCTAAAAAATCTTCTAATATAATAATAAAAAACGCTAATGTAATTTCTAATTTGGTGAGATCTTTTTCTGAATTTTCATTTGCTATTAAACTTTCAGATGAAAAACAGTCTATTAATGGTGCTTTAGTAGAAGTTTTGGAATCATTTAAAAATATAAATACTATTAAATTTAGCGTAGTATTAAGCAAGCATGATCATTTTATTAATATGGATAGAGAAAAATTGATAATGGCTTTTAGAAATTTGATAAAAAATGCTGTAGAAGCTATGGAAAAGTCTTCAAGATCTGTCATATATATATCATCATACCATGAAATTATAGATTTGAATGAATTCTTTATTATTAGTATTACAGATACAGGTATTGGAATTGAAAAGAATAATCTACATAAAATATTCGAGCCGTATTTTACTTCAAAAGAGAAGGGTACAGGTATAGGACTTTCTACTGTTGAAAAAATTATATCAGAACATAATGGAACTATAGATGTGGAATCAATACCGGGAGAAGGAACTACTTTCTTTATAAAATTTATGATTGAATCATAAAGATTCTATTATTGTTATTAATTTATTTATATGAAGAGGATATTTCATACATATTATATTATGTTTTTTAGCTTCTTTTTCTAGGTCTATATCTATATCTTCATAGAGGAAGAATATTGTAAATTCATCATAATTAGGAAGTTTTTTAAGCTCAGTAATGAATTCTATAACATTTATCCATACAAGATTAGGATTAAATACTAAAATTTTT